>JAPHUG010000382.1 GCA_026197195.1 Sedimenticola sp. | reverse complement strand
CTTCACAAACGCATTCACTTTATCTGGTTTTATCCCTGCACAACACAAGTTATAGTGACGCATACGTCAATAGGAATAACTCATGTCAGCAGCTGTTTATCCACCACTGCGCCTTGCCTGGATGATCTGGGGCCTGGGAGCGGCACTCTATCTGATCGGTTTCTACCAGCGGGTTGCACCGGGGGTGATAACTTCAGAACTGATGACCGACTTTCAGCTCAACGCGGCCGGTCTGGGTAATCTCTCCGCCTTCTATTTCTATAGCTATGTGGCGATGCAGGTGCCGACTGGATTGCTGGCCGATCATTGGGGACCGCGCAGACTGCTTTCTCTCGGGGCCACGGTGGCGGGTTTGGGTACCTTGTTGTTTGCTATGGCCCCGGATACCTTATGGGCAAACTTTGGTCGCTTGATGATTGGTGGATCGGTCGCGGTGGCCTTTGTTGGTATGCTCAAACTTGCAGGGCATTGGTTACCTCCGAAACAGTATTCACTGGCATCGGGTATGGCGCTGTTTTGCGGTGTGGTGGGTGCGGTTTTTGCCGGTGTACCCTTACGGTTGCTGGTAGATGCCTTCGGCTGGCGACCGGTGATGGTATCTTCCGCTCTGGTGACCTTTATTGTCGCGCTGGGTATTTGGCTGCTGGTTCGTGATGATCCTACCGAGAAAGGCTATGCCTCGCATGTTGTTGATCATGGTGGTGATGGGTCTACAACGAAACCTATTGGCGCTCTGGCCGGGATACGTGCTGTATTGGGTTACCGCAATAGCTGGCTGCTCTTTTTTGTACCGGGTGCGGGTGTGGGAAGTGTCCTGACCTTCGCCGGGCTTTGGGGCGTCCCTTTTCTAACAACACACTACGGGCTTGAAAAGACCACAGCGGCTGCTATCTGCTCGGCACTACTTGTATCCTGGGCCATCGGTGGTCCCGTGTTTGGCTGGCTCTCTGACCATTTGGGACACCGTAAACCGCTTTATCTGATCGGTTGTGTTGTTCAACTGGTGAGTTGGTCAATCGTGATCTTGGTGCCTGGGTTGCCGATCGGCGTGCTGATACTGCTGTTAGTTATAGCGGGATTCTTCTCGGGCAATATGATTATCGGTTTTGCCTTTGCCCGTGAGTCGGCTCCTGGCCGGCTTGCCGGTACGGCTTCCGGGCTGGTGAATATGGGTGTGATGATTGGTCCGATGTTGTTACAGCCTGCGGTGGGTTGGTTGCTGGATCACTACTGGCGTGGTGAAATGGTAGAGGGTGCCCGCCTCTATGCCTGGGAGGCCTATGAGAAGGGCTTTACATTGATGTTGGCGTGGCTTGCACTGGCACTTGTGCTGATGTTTTTTACCCGTGAAACACACTGTAAACCGATGGCGTAAATCAAATAGTGTGGGGGTAGTGTCAATGGCTGATTTGGTTAAGGGATTTCATCATGGGAGTCTGATCGTTGCCGACACAGCAACGGCACTGAGCTTTTATCAGGGGGTTTTGGGTATGGCTCTGGATGAGAACCGTCCTGATCTTGGCTATCCGGGTGCCTGGTTAAAGGTGGGTGAACAGCAGATTCATCTGTTGGAGGTGCCTAATCCTGATCCGCTGCAAGGACGTCCTGTACATGGTGGCTTGGACCGGCATCTGGCTTTTTATCTTGAAGATCTGAATAAGTTAACGTCCGCACTGGATAAGGCCGGTGTGGGTTATACATTAAGTCGTTCAGGTAGAAGGGCGTTGTTCTGCCGCGACCCGGATCAGAATGCGCTGGAGTTTATCGAATTGCCTGGTTGTTAAGTGAACAGGCCATGCCGTTAGTTTTTGGATTTGTTCAATAACTCAAATAGCGGTGGGGCAGAGTTGTAGGCCTCGGTTTCCAGTCGTCGATACTCGGCTATGAGTTTGACAGCAAAAGGCGTCAAGGTTGCGCCTCCCCCTCCTTTCCCGCCAACCGTGGTCTCAACCAGGGCCTGCCCCAGTGCCTCCTGGACGGTCTCAATCAATTGCCAGGCGCGACGAAATGTCATGCCACAGGCCTTTCCCGCACCGGAGATACTACCCGTATCGTTGACCGATTCCAGTAACGCAATTTTACCTGGCCCAATAACGGTGTCGTTGAATCGAATCTGAAGTCGGAGTTTTGCTTTCATCTGTCCGCCGGGTTTACTTATTGTAACTGACTATCCTAAAGCAGCGCGCGATGTGCCTCAACCATCGCTGGACTATCGGTCGTTCAATTCACGTATTTGCTTGTGCCGGTAGTAGGACCAGCTGAACCAGATAAAGGCGGTTGCTTGCAGGAGCAGTACAAAACCAAAGGCGGCCTGGTAAGCAATACCGAGGTAGCGACCTGGAGCGACTTCGGGCCAGAGATTTATGATGATGCCAATGGTGTACTGAAGCAGAAAGATAGAGACGAACACCAGCAGGTTCATGGCGGTGTTGACCCGTCCTGCCAAATGGCGCGGGTAGTGCTGTGAAAGCACCGCGTATTGAATAATTCCCGTGGTGCCAAAAAAACCGAAGGCCAGCCAGGTCAGAGAGAGGGCCTGTTCGGCCGGTTCCAGGATGATCAGCAGCTGTATCAGTTGAAACAGCAGCATCCCCCCAGCAGAGAGCAGGATGGGAGGCAATCCGATCCGTGCCAGTCGTTCTGCCAGCGTCCCCATAATCAGAAAACCTGCCACCATGGCAGCTGCTGTAATCAACAGGGTATCGGCCATTGCCGCCCGTTCAAGCTGGCCGATGTCCTGTAGCCAGGGGCCTGCCCACAAGCTCTGAATAGCGATAAATGAGGATTGAGATAGCATGGTAAGCGGTGCGATCATCCAGAAAAACCGATCTGTCAGGATAGATCGCAGCCCCTCTACTTGTCCCTGCAGAGTCTCTTTGGTTGTGCTTTCAGTGGGTTGATTGGGTACCAGCAGGAAAAGAGTGATGGATGAAACCATCATCAGGCCGGCCAGTAGGATGAAGACACCGCGCCAGTCAGTCAGGGTGAGCGCAGCCTGGACAGGCGCTGTTGCGGTCAGGGCGCCCAGTCCACCGGAAGCGAGTATAACGCCATTCAACAGGGGGAGTTTTTCCGGTTTGAACCAGACAGTAAACGTCTTGAAGGCGGCCATCAGGCAAGCCGAAACCCCTAGTCCAATCAGCCCTCTGCCGATGATCAAGTCCCAGGTCGTGTTGCCGAACGCAAACAGCAGGGCACCGGCTGCGGCGATCAATAGTAGCCCGGCTTCGATCCTGGCCGGATTGTAGCGATCCAGAAGCATACCCAGTGGCAATTGGGCCGCAGCAAAAGTAACAAAATAGGAGGCCGTCATCAGCCCCAACGTATCCGGATCGAGTGACAGCTCGGCAATCAGGTCAGGGGCCAGCACTGCATTCACCACTCGCGCCAGATAAGAGAGGTAGTAACCCAGCGCAAAGGGGAAAAGAATGCAAAGAAAAAGGTGTCGGCGTGTCAGGTTTGAGTCCAAGAGTGTGGTTGCCTGATGATGCTCACGAAGGGTCAGACTATGCCATTCACATTGGGTTGAGAACAAGCGGTAAACCGTTGGGGTTATAGCGGTGACAGATCTTGGTGAGCGAAACAGATTGGCAGACTCATCGGCTAATAGGGTAACGTATAGTGGTCCAATCAAGAGCGATGAGTGGCTGAATAGCGATGCTGGATTTCAACGAGATGGTCATCTTTGTAAAGGTGGTGGAGGCGAAAAACTTCACCGCAGCGGCGGCCAACCTGGGCATGCCTAAATCGACGGTGAGTCGGAAGATCAGCCAGCTTGAGAGCCGACTGGGTGCGCGACTGCTGCAGCGAACCACACGCATGGTTCGTCCGACCGAACTGGGTGCGCTCTATTATGAACGCTGTGCCCGTCTGGTGACCGAGGCTGAAGAGGCTGAACTGGCCATCAGTCACTGTCAGGAGTTACCGCGTGGGCTGTTGCGGGTCACTATGCCGGTTGATATTGGTATCTCTATTATGCCGGCGATAACGGACTGCTTTTTGAAACAGTATCCGGAGATTAAGCTGGAGATTGATGTCTCTGATCGAACCGTTGACCTGGTGGGTGAGGGGTTTGATATGGCGATCCGAGCCGGTGTATTGGAAGACTCGACACTGGTGGCCCACCGCCTCTTTTCGGGTCGTATGCGGGTCTGCGGGACGCCTGAGTACTTCGAGCGGGAAGGGATCCCTGAATCACCAGAAGCGTTGGCCAGTCGGGACTTTATTCTGTTCACTGCTCGGCGCACCCATGAGAGTATCAACTTCAAGGGAGCGCAGGGCGAAGTCAGTGTTGATCTCAAGGGCCGCCTGGCGATCAATAATCTCAGTGCTATTCGGGCCGCCTGTCTGATCGGAAATGCCATTACCCTGCTGCCAGAGCTGCATTGTCAGGATTTGATTGAACGGGGTGAGTTGGTTGCCGTATTGGATGAGTGGCAGGTGAGAGAGGGCGGCATTTATGCCGTCTACCCATCGCCTCGACACCTGACCCCGAAGGTCCGGGCATTTATTGGGTTTCTGGACAAACAGTTTGGCAACCTGCCTCACTGATTATCTAATCCTCCGTTCTGAAGGGTTATATTGTTCCATTAATGGAACATAGTTATCTATGAAACCTATCTAATCCAATTATTGGGATAATGATAGGCTGTTCTCCAAGTTAACAAATGAACCTGGAGAACCCGACATGAGCCACAAAAAACTCCTGCATATTGATTCCAGCGCCCGTCTTGAGGGCTCCGAATCAAGGCTGCTGAGCCAGCAATTTGTACAGCAATGGATTGATGCCCACCCCGATTATCAGGTTATAGAGCGTGATATCGCCAGTAAACCCTTGCCCCATCTTGACCAGTCCATGCTGGCGACCATGATGAGTCCTGCCGAACAACACTCTCCTGAGATGACGGTGATCGCAGACCGGATCAACCTGCTGGTGGATGAGTTCCTGACAGCGGACGTGGTGGTATTGGGCGTGCCGATGTACAACCTGGGCATACCCTCAACACTGAAGGCCTATATCGATCACATTGTCATGGCCGGAAAAACCTTTGCTTACACGGACACAGGGGCCGTTGGCCTGGTTGAGGATAAACCGGTCTACATCATCACCGCCCGTGGTGGTATCCACGCAGGCGCTGCGTCTGATCAGCAGGCCCCTTACCTGAAAACCCTCTTCAATTTTATTGGAATTTCTAATGTGAACTTTATCCACTCTGAAGGGCTCAATATGGGGGATGAGATGCGTTCAAAGGGGCTGCAGAATGCCCGTCAGGCGATTGAGCGGTATGTGGCCTGAATAACTGGACCGTTAGTTGAGAACAGGGAGTATCCCCATGAACCTACGTAACAGCGACAAACAATTCGGTCTGGTCAGCATTTTCATCCATTGGATAATGGCGCTGTTAATCATCGGTCTGTTTGCGCTTGGGCTCTATATGACGGGCTTGGATTATTATGATCCCTGGTACAAGACCGCGCCGGATATTCACCGCAGTCTGGGCGTCATCATGCTGTTACTCCTGGTCTTCAGACTGGTTTGGCGGTTGGGAAACCCCGTGCCTGCACCGGTTGATAATGATCCGGAGATTTTACACAAGCTGGCGGAGTGGGTGCATCGTCTGTTGTATCTGTTGCTGTTTTTTATAGCCCTGAGTGGCTATCTTATCTCTACGGCAGATGGGCGCGGTATCGATGTATTCAACTGGTTTACCGTACCTGCACTTGTCCCTTCTTTTGAAAACATGGAGGACCTGGCAGGGGAGGTTCACTTTGTACTTGCAGTTACCCTGATTGCGATGGCCAGCCTGCATGGTCTGGCGGCTTTGAAACACCACTTTATTGACCGAGATCTTACGCTGCTGCGTATGCTTGGGCGTACCCGGTCTCTGGACCACTAAGCCCCATTTTTATCGGATTTATCCAAGGAGACATCATGAAAAAAAGATTCATCGTTCCACTGTTGGCTGCTGCTTTCTCACTCTCTGCACCTGTATCCGCCGATGATTACGTCATTGATACCAAGGGGGCCCATGCCTTTGTTCAATTCAAGATCTCGCATCTGGGTTATGGCTGGGTGATTGGGCGGTTTAACGATTTCAGCGGTGGGTTCAGTTATGATGAGGCGAACCCTGCCGCCTCCAAAGTCTCAGTTACCATTAATGCTGCCAGTGTTGATAGCAACCATGCCGAGCGAGATAAACACCTTCGCAGTAAAGATTTTCTCAAGGTGGATGACTTTTCAACAATCACTTTCAACAGCACTAGTTTCGAGGAGACAGGCGACAACAAAGCCGTGCTGAAAGGCGACCTGACACTACACGGTGTGACTAAGCCGGTCTCCATCGACGTTACCCACATTGGGGCCGGCAAGGATCCCTGGGGTGGTTATCGTCGGGGGTTTGAGGGTACCACTCGACTGACGTTGAAGGATTTTGGTATAACGAAAGATCTGGGACCCGCCTCCAGTGAGTTGGAAGTGTTCCTTTCCATTGAAGGGATTAAAAAGTAACTATTTGCTTAATGTGCCCCTGCAGCACGCCTGTTAAACAGGTGTGCATTACTGAAAATGGCTCAGCCTGAGCGGGCTGGGCTATTTTTTTGCCTAGATTGAGTGCGAATAAAACAGACAAATATGACTGGCGACACAGTTTTAGTCGTGGATTTACCGGAGAATTAATCCCTTTTCACGGTTGAGTTGGTAGATAATTGGGCACTATCCTCATTATTGAACCCTCTGCCACACTACGGTATGGCATCAGACGATCGATCCATCTGCCTGGGTTTGACCTGCAGGAGGAGCACGATTGTCGTCAAGCTATCCTGCGACTCTCTTGTCTACCTCAACAGACCCCCCCGCCTGCGGCAATTGTTCTGGGTTGGCCCGCCTTGGCCAATACCCAGTTTAAATCATTGGCCAAACTGCTCTGTGAATCGCCCTGTAATAAAATCCCGCTGTTGCTGATTGTTCAGGATTTAGCCACAAGAGAAGTGAGTGATCTGTTTCAAAGAGAGTTCATCATTGTTCAGAAAGTCGGTGATATGGATGAATCCACGACCCATCTAAACACCTTGCTCCTGAACAGTGAAGGACAGAGGGAAGAGGCTGACCCGCAGGTGAGCGATAAAATCAGGATTCTGCTGGTTGACGACTCTAAAACAATCCGTGTTCAGTTTGGCACACTGTTAAAACGTGAAGGCTATTGCGTTGAAGTTGCAGCTACCCCCTCCGAGGCTTACCAAAAGGCGCAGCAACAGCGATTTGATATTGGCATTATTGATTACTACATGCCGGAGCAGAATGGTGCCGAGTTATGCGCGCAATTGAAAGCGAATGTAACAACCCGAGGAATGGATCTGGCAGTGTTAACCGGAAGCTATGATGATGAACTGGTCTCCTCGGTGCTGGCTTCAGGTGCCATCGAGTGCATGTTCAAAAATGAATCGAGTCAACTCTTTCTGGCCCGGGTTTCGGCGTTGGTGCGTATTTGTGAGCAACGAAAAATCATCAGCCAGGAAAAAGAGCAGCTGGACAATATACTTACCTCGGTAGGTGAGGGTGTCTATGGTGTTAACCAGGAAGGGGTTGTCAGCTTTATCAATCCGGCGGCCCTGAAGATACTCGGGTATGAATCTGAAAATAAACTGCTCGGGCAGTATGCCCACTCGCTGTTCCATTACGCTGATCAGTCTGGGAAGGCGGTTGATCCCGACTGTTGCTTTCTTCATCAGGCCTATCAGTTGGGCGATGAATTGCTGCAGTGGGAGGCGGTGTTCTGGACGGCCAAGGGTGCCGCGATTCCGGTTGAATGCAGTATTCGTCCCAGGCTGGTCGAGGGTCGTTGTATTGGCTCAGTGGTGGCATTCAGGGACGTATCAGAGCGGCTTTTGTTTGAGGAAGAGTTGAAATGGCAGGTCAATCATGACCATCTGACCAAACTCCTCAATCGACAGTATCTGGAACAGGCCCTTGAACAGGAGACGCGTCGTCTGTTTCGTACGGGAGAGACTTCGGCTCTGCTGTTTATTGACCTGGACCGGTTCAAGCAAGTGAATGATCAGGCAGGCCATGCCGCGGGCGATCAACTGCTTGTGGAGGTCAGTAATAAACTCAAAGAGCGGGTTCGACAGAGTGATATCATCGCCCGGGTTGCGGGTGATGAGTTTGTGGTGATTCTCTCGAACGTCAATCTGGAACAGGCGCTGGTGCTGGCAGAAAAATTGCGCGGTATTCTGGATGAAACCCTGTTCCATTACGAAGACTTGTCGTTTGATATAACCGGCAGCGTCGGGCTGGCGATGATGGATGCGGGAAGCTTTTCAGTGGAACGTGTTTTAGCCAACGCCGATGCGGCCTGCCATATTGCCAAGCTGCAGGGGCGCAACAAAATACATGTGTTTGATGAGCAGACCGATAGCTCCGGGTTTGATCAGAAAGAGCAGGGCTGGATCAAGAACCTTGAGTCGGCGCTGTCCCAAAAGTTATTTACCCTCTCGTTTCATCCTGTCTATTTAGCGGAGAGTGTCGAGGGTCTGCTTGATCATGCGCCGCATTCTGCAGAAGATGAGAATGACTTATTTATTAGGCTAGCGCGGCCCTGTGCCTTCTATGAGGTGCGGGTACAACTGCCTGATAAGCATGGATTGCTGATGCATGCCTCGACCTTTATGCCGATTGCAGAACGCTTTGATCTGGCTGCAAAGATTGATATGCATGTCATTGAGCGGGTCATCACGCTCTGTGGTCAACAAGCCTCTGCCCAGCGTTTCGCCATTGCTGTAACTGAACAGACACTGCTGCAGCCCGATTTTATCCAGCGGGTTGATCAAGCACTTAAACGCTTTTTCCTTACGCCTGAGCGTATATTGTTTACGGTATGTGGTTCCCTGTCCGGTGCGAATACCAAACCTCTTCAACAGGTCATCAATCACCTGCATGGAGAGGGATACGGCGTTATTTTAGATGAGCAGACCCGGGAGCAGAGTGCCTTCGCACACTTGCGGGGTTGTAACGCCAGTTGCATAACAATCAGTGAACGTTTCCTGGATGGCTTGTTGACGGACCCTATTGATCAGGCGGTGGTACGAGCCACTATTGATGTCTCCCATGCTCAGAACAGAAAAACCCTGGCGCGTAATATGACATCTCTGGCGACCTGTCGTCTTCTCTATCAGTTGAAAGTGGATTACCTGCAGAGTGACCTGTTAGGTGAGTGGATCAGTGAGGAGGGGTTTGCCAGATCAAAGCAGACAGCCTGTCATCTCCGGCTGGTCACCTAGCAGCCAACTGCTATCAAACCTTGTATCTATGCAGGTTGAATTCATCGGTGTCGCCCCAATTTAAGCACTAGACGTACTGTTTGAAGGCACTGATATGAAACTACGACAACTGTTTGATAAAAGCTCCAGTACCTACAGCTATCTGCTCTGGGATGAAGAGAGCCTGGATGCGGTTATTATTGATTCCGTGTTTGAACAGAGTGAGCGGGACATCAAGCTTATCAATGAGCTGGGGCTATACCTGCGCTATGCCCTGGAGACCCATATCCATGCCGATCATATCACGGGAGCCGGACTGCTTCGGGAGCGGTTCGGTTGCCAGGTCGGTGTTCACCAGAGCGCAGAAGCCGCCTGTGCTGATATCGCCCTGAAAGAGGGTGATGAGGTGCGCTTTGGCCATCAGTCACTCAAGGTGCTGTACACGCCGGGTCATACCCATACCGACATCAGTTATCTGGGCGAGGGTTGTGTTTTTACCGGCGACACCCTGTTGATTCGTGGCAGTGGCCGCACCGATTTTCAATCGGGTGATGCCGGGCAGGCCTATGACTCAATTACGCAGAAACTGTTTGTATTAAGCGATGATGTGCTTGTTTATCCGGCCCATGACTACACCGGCCAGACACTCACCACCATCGGTGAAGAGAAGCGTCTCAATCCGCGTTTGCGAGACCATCAGACCCGGGAAGGCTATGTGGCGATCATGAATGGTCTGGTGTTGGATAAACCGGCAAAGATCGATGTGGCGGTACCGGGCAATCAGCGTTGTGGTGTCCACGGCACAGAGGCCGTTATCAATCAGGTAGGTGAGAGCCGATAATCCGTTAAATCGACTTACTGGTTAGGCGAGTGTTTAGCCACCCGTTCCAGATGCTCCTGCCAGTATGCTTCGTGGTTCACGCAGAGTTCATAAAGAAAACGCCAGTCATACAGCCCGGAGTTGTGCCCGTCATCAAAATAGAGTTTCAGGGCATAGTGGCCAATCGGCTTGATCTGCTCCAGCACCACATCCTGTTTATCCAGTACCAGAATGCGATCTTTACCAAAGCGCGCCCGCACCTCTTTGGAGGGGGAAAAGGTACGCAGATACTCCCACGGCAGCTGGTACTGCTCACCATTATCAAACACCAGCTCCAGCGTGTGGGCCTGTTGGTGCAGGATAATATCGGTCGGCTTTGGATTTTTTCCCATGCGGGATAAGATGAGGCTGTTGTGGTAAAAAAACAAGTGCGGTTTTCATTTGATTAACGATCAGGGAGTGAGTAATGAGTGAACAGGTACCTACTCGGGATGAGGCCTTTCAACTGCTGAAAAAATATACCAAAACCGAAAGTCTGATAAAGCATGGACTGGCGGTGGAAGGGGTGATGCGCTATTTCGCCCGGCAACGGGGCGGTGATGAAGTGCAGTGGGGCATTGTGGGCTTGGTGCATGACCTGGACTATGAGCAGTTTCCCGACCAGCACTGCATCAAGACCGAAGCGATACTCAAGGAGGCGAACTGGCCTGAATCGTATATTCGGGCGGTGATCAGTCATGGCTGGGGTATCTGCACCGATGTTGAACCGCTGACCGATATGGAGCGGGTGCTCTATGCCACGGATGAACTGACCGGACTGGTGACGACCAGTGCCCTGGTACGACCCTCCAAAAGTGTGATGGATCTGGAGGCCAAATCGGTGCTCAAGAAGTGGAAAGATAAAAGCTTTGCCGCCAAGGTGGATCGCGGCATTATCGATAAGGGGGCAGAAATGCTCGGTATGGAGCGGCGTGACCTGATTACCCAGACCATCCTGGGTATGCGTGAAGTGGCTGAGTCCATCGGGCTCAAGGGTGCAGCCTGAACTACTCTTTGAGTTTGATCTTCAGCATGCCCTCTTCAACATGGATATTCTCCACGCCGTCGGAGAAGCCTTTCCAGAAGCCCTGCTCATCGCCAAATTCGCTGATCAGGTCGATATTCTTCAGGCCGCCAAGCCAGGCATTGGGAATAGGGACCCCCATAATGCTTACGCCCTTGAGGATGATGACAGGTTTCTGGTTACGAAACGCCATCTCTACCCCGGCTGAAACACGCAGGGTCTTTCCACCCAACAGGGGGAAATCAGGATCAACCGGCACCAACAACCGTGCACTGACCAGGTCATCTCCCAGATCAACCGCAAGCTTTTTTGCAATGCCGGGGTCTTTGGCCACAATGGCATTCAACTCACGCTCACTGAAGCCTATCTCGCGTTTTGCCCCGGCCTCGCTATAGCGCTCCGGGCGCAGCCACGCCTGATCACTCTCTTTAGGCTGTTTATCTGATTCCCTGTAGGCCCCAGGGCCTGGATCATAACCCAGCGCCTTGAGTTTGCTGTTGAGTGTCTGCTGCTCGGTGCTGCTCAGTTCAACCGGCTCAAAATCCTTGGCGTAGATATAGGTACGAACCACCCAGTAGGTCACCGCTGCCGTAATCAGTATGGTGGCCAAGATAATCCATAGAATATAGATGGCACGGAACCCTTTCTTGGGAGTGGCTACGTCCAGTTGTTGTGCTGATTCGTTCATGTGGATATCCATTCTTGAAGTCATAGCCTTATTCCTTCAGCAGGTGAGCAGAACAACCTGGAGAGAGGCTTACTGATTAAAATACTACGTGCGCTGCGGTTTGGCACCGGTTTTATTGTGAATTATTGTAAAAGTGCCGTGTTTAGAGTGACTTGGAGGAGGATAGGGCCGTTTTCCAGTCAGTGTCGGTCTTGCAGATAACGGGGTTAGACTATTTCAGACCAAAAAAAAGGGCAGCGGTTAAACGCTACCCTTCTTTTCAAGCTTGCCTATAACACCAGGGAGATTCCCTTGTTGCTATAGCATCGCGCTACATTAAACAGCGACGATGTTTTCTGCTTGTGGGCCTTTAGGACCCTGTGTGACGGTGAACTCAACCTTCTGGCCTTCAGCAAGGGTCTTGAAGCCCTGGCTCTGGATGGCGCTGAAGTGAGCGAAAACGTCTGGACCTGATTCCTGCTCGATGAAGCCGAAACCTTTAGATTCGTTGAACCATTTTACGGTGCCATTTACTCGTGTAGACATATTAATATCCTGTAATCTGAAAAATAATTAAGCCAATACTCGGCTTGGGTAGCTGGAAATGAGTCTGAAACTTAAAAACTACAGGACGAATATTTACGATGAAACAGCGCAATGGAGATTTGTAAACAAAAGGCTTTATTTCTAGCTGGGTGGCAACATATCGGGTTGTCAACCATAAGTCAAACGATTTCGTGGTGAATTGCCTATCTGTGCGCAGGTTTGGCGGTGAAGTGTAGGTATTAACCCGGCCGGGCAGACGTGGCGCAACGAGTCAGGCTGACTGGTAAATTCAAAAACATTTGCTACATTTACCTTTATGGCAGGCGATTAAAGCCTGAGGAGGAGTGGGCTACTTAGTGAAGGAACACAGGTAACACATTTTTGGGGACCGTTTTATTCATCGCTTCCGAATAAGGAGGGTGTATGTCCCGTCAAACAAAATGCGTTACACAAACGATGGCCCGTCCCGGCTTCCGTCCAATTATTTACGCGCTGTTTATCCCCCTTCTGTTGATCATGCTGATCATCACGATACCCGCTGTTCAGGCGGACGGTTTACAAACGGCTGAATATAATGAACCTGAGATGCTACATATCCCGGGCGGAACCTATCGTATGGGTTGTACCTTTGAGGGTTGTATGGCCCATGATGAGCCGGTTCATACCGTGAGTGTTGATCCCTTTTTGTTGTCAAAGTATGAGATCACCTTCGAGCAATATGATCGCTGTGTCGATGCAGGCGGCTGTCAGCATCGCCCCGCTGATAACGGCTGGGGGCGAGGGAAGAACCCGGTTATCAACGTCTCCTGGAATGACGCACAGGACTTTGTACGCTGGCTAAACAAGATCACGGGAAAAAAATATGTGATACCGAGTGAAGAAGAGTGGGAGTATGCCGCCCGTGCGGGAACTGAAACCCGCTATTACTGGGGCGATCAGGTAGGAGCCAATCGTGCAAACTGCACTGGCTGTCTGAAGGCTGCGGTACGCAAAACGTTCAAGGTTGGTAGCTTTCCCCCTAATCAGTACGGCTTGTATGACATGCATGGCAATGTCTACGAGATAACCCGTAACTGTTGGAAGGATGACTATTACGACAACCCGGACGCATCAAGTGACGATACAGAAAACTGTCCACTTCGGGTTACACGGGGCGGTGCATGGAGCAGTCGGCCGGATGTCATTGTTTCAAGTACCCGGTTTAATGTTGCTTCATTTCAGCGCTACAACGTGATTGGGTTTCGTGTGGCGATAGCGATTGCACCTCATGGGCCTTAAGATCGCGTCCACCCTGGAAGCCAAGGTGTCGCAATTGATAGGGTGATAGGTAGTGGTATCACAAAGTGATGCCACCATTATGGGTTAGTTACTATTCCTCTCTTTCAAAAAACTGCCCAGCAAGGGTTAGGGCTTTTTGAAACGCTTGCGCGCACTCGCCACCTTGGTCCTAATCACGCACCCCTCAACGTGATCATTCAGTAAGCCCATGGCCTGCATAAAGGCATAGGCCGTGGTGGGGCCAACAAACTTCCAGCCCCGTTTTTTAAGATCTTTAGACAAGGCAACAGATTCGGCAGAGGTCGAGGCGGATTGTGGCTCAGCCAGTGTGGAAGGGTCGGGTTCGAAGCGCCAAAGATAGCTGGCCAGTGAACCCTCCTGTTGAACCAACTCCTTGGCCTTTTTTGCATTATTAATTACAGCCTCAATCTTTCCGCGATGTCGAACAATGCCTTCATCCTTGAGCAGGCGAGTCACATCACGCTCGGTAAAACGTGCCACCTTATTGAAATCAAAATGATGGAAGGCGGCGCGAAAATTTTCCCTTTTTGCCAGAATAGTGCGCCAACTCAAACCTGACTGAAAGCTCTCAAGACAGAGCTTTTCAAACAGACGCTGATCCTCGCTTACCGGGAATCCCCACTCCGTATCGTGATAGTGGAGGAATTCAGGTGCCGCATCACACCAGCGACAGCGGTGTTTACCATCGGGACCTTCAATTGTGTCACTCACGCCTCTTCTCCTGTTGTATGGGTTATCTATCCTGGGTCGTCAGTATCATATTAATTCAGGGTGTTTGTTTTTGCTCTTATAAACTACCCGCGCAGAATGCACATTATTATCATTGAAGATCATTCAAGTACAAATCAATATGGCTGACAAGGGTGGCATGAGAACCAGTTGATGTGTGACCAAGAACGTGGACACACAAGCTGCCCACCCTACCTTAGCTTTGCGTAACTCAGCAGGGGGCGTTCTGGCGGGACAATTATTGGGATTATGTGTAGTTAAGTAGGGTGGGCATGCGTTTTATGCCCACGCAGAATGCACATTATTATCATTGAAGATCATTCACGTACATATCAATATGGCTGATAAGAGTGGCATGAGAATTAGTTGATGTGTGACCAAGAATGTGGGCACACAAGCGTGCCCACCCTACCTTATCTTTGCGTAACTTAGCAGGGGGCGTTCAGGCGGGCCAATTAGTGGGATTATGTGTAGTGACGCTAGATTAAATGCACCGACAAACTATCAGGGTGGCTGATATCTGTCGATGCAAGGATGGGGTCAGCTCTTTTCACCCGCAGCATGGAATCCGCCGCGCGCCGCCTTGGCTTTTTCCATTGCTGATTTTGCTTCTTGTGTTGTTATCGCCTGGACGGTCTTCAAGTTGGCAACACCTCCGGTTGATCCTGCGATCAACAGTCCTGCCATGACATCAGTTACGTTGTCACCCTCCGCGATGACCATGAAATCGTATTCACCCGTCGTAATGTAGTATTGAAGGAGCTTTGCGCCAACGGATTCCATAAGACCGGTTACAGCGGCCCTCCGATCTTCAGGCTTGTCGACCATTCCTTTAATAGCTTGGCCGGTATAGTTGCCTTGTGTGATAAAAATACTCATCAGTGTTTCCTTGTCTAATGAAAGGATACCAAAAGAGCGGGCTAATTCAGCGGTTTGTCTCTATCACATACATAGGATGTTTCGCTTGCCGTTCCTGATTCTTTATGCCTCTGCAAATTCGAACCAGCACTGGGCATATCATTCTCAGTTGATAGGCCTGGAAGGGGCTCCGTGCAACAGAGCCAAGCACTGCAGCTATTAAACTGTAGTTGGAGGTGGTGAAAATACAACGTTACTGAAAACAGGGTAGTCAGGAAGGCGGGTGGTTTTGCCGGTTTTATGAGAAAAACGAATTGCAGTCAGGTAGTGTGGGCACACTAGTTGTGCCAAAGCTGTCGTGATGCAACCTACCTCAGTCGTAGGTTGGGCTGAACGAAGTGATGCCCAACGTTATCCGTGTACTT
>JAPHUG010000444.1 GCA_026197195.1 Sedimenticola sp. | reverse complement strand
CTGCATGCTGATCTGATTATTGGACTACCGGGAGAGGAGTTGGCAAGTTTTGCCCAGAGTTTTAATGAACTGGCGACACTCGCCCCCCATGAGATCCAGGTGGGTGTACTGAAACGGTTAAAGGGCTCACCCATTATCCGGCACAGTGACCAGTTCCAGATGCGCTATAATCCCGCACCCCCGTATAACATCCTCAGCAACAACCTGTTGGACTTTCAAACCATTCAACGGCTTAACCGGTTTACCCGCTACTGGGAGATGATCGCCAACTCCGGACGCTTTCCCAATACGCTGCCGTTAATCCTTGGCGAGACACCCTTTGAGCGCTTCATAAAGCTCAGTGACTGGTTGTATGAAACCACACACCAGGTACACAAAATCGCGCTAAAGAGACTGTTCGAACTACTCCATTCAGGATTGACCCACGCCTTGGCATTAGAGAGGACGGAAGTGGTCTCAGCCTTGACGTTGGACTATGAGCAATCGGGCATTAAAGGCCGTCCGACCTTCCTTCAAATGGGTGAACATACACCCACCAACAGAAAGACTGAAAAAGATAGCCGCAAAGCCCGGCAGGCACGACATCACTAACCCGTTGTTCTCACTCATTAGGGTATGTTAGTTTGAGGCATCCCTGTTACCTCTGTTCAGGCAAGAAAAACTAGAACACAGACCATTTCAGCATATCACTGAAAATGCGAAAAGGAATTTAACACGTTATGAATTCACTCCGTAATCTCACCCTCTCTTCACTGCTACTCTTCTCTGGACTGCTCAGCGCCGCTGATACAGAGCAGTTAATAGGGGAAGCCAAGGACTATCTGGAGAAGGGAGAAGCCAAATCTGCCATTATCCAGCTAAAAAATGCGCTCCAGGAGAACCCGACCAGCATCGAGGCCCGATTAATGCTCGGCCGTATTTATCTGAAAGCGGGTGACGGCGCTTCAGCCGAGAAAGAGTTTGACCGGGCCAGGCGACTCAATGCAGCCAAAAGCTACTGGGAAGAGGACTTGGCGAAAGCCTATCTGCTACAAAGAAAATACAGTGAAATTCTCGACAACATCCCTGACGACACCAGCAAGGCGACAGCGCAGCGGGTTGCCATCCTGCTGATCCGGGGCGATGCACATCTCGGTCTGCGGGCATTCCAGCCAGCTCGCGAGACATTCAATCAGGCCCTGAACGCAGACACTACATCACAAGAGGCGATGCTCGGCCTGATCATGGCAGATGTTGCCGAGAACAAGCGCACTGAGGCGTTAACGGGACTCGAACAGTTACTGACAAAGCATCCTGAGAATATCCCAGGCCGGGTTCTACGGGCCGAATTGAACATGCAGACAGGACAAGTCGAACCGGCCCTTGTCGACTTCAACAAGGCGATTGAGCTGCAGGAGGATAATGCCCGAGCCCTACTGGGTAGAGCCAATATCTATCTGGCCAGCGGAAAACTGGATGAGACCAAATCCGACCTCAATAAACTGGAAGGCCTGGTTCCCGGCCACCCCAAGCTGCTGCATCTGAGCGGGGCTGTGGCCCTGCTCGAAAAGGATCTTGATAAAGCAGAAACACTCCTCCAGCAGGCGCACAATATAGACCCCAATAATCTGCAGACTCAGACCATGTTGGGCGCAACGCACTTCTATAAAGGCAACCTGGAAGCCGCACACGACTTTCTCAGTCAAGTACTGAAAGCCCAACCCGCCTTGCTTCCCGCAATTAAACTCCTTGCATCCGTACAGCATAAGCTCAAGCAACCTGAAGCCGTCGTCAAATTGCTGGAACCAGCGCAACAGTACTACCCGGACGATGCGCAGTTGATGGCGATGCTCGGCACCGCCTACATGCAGGTAAAACGTTTTGAAGAGGGTTCAGCCTTGATGACAAGGGCGATAGAGATATCACCCGACCTGGCTTCATATCGCACCCAACTGGCGCTTGGACTGCTGGCCCAGGGAAAGACAGGAGAGGCCATTAGTGAACTGGAAACCACCACCACCATGGAGGGAGATTTTGTCCAGGCGGATGTGCTCCTTGTCCTTTCACATATCAACAAAAAAGATTTTGAAAAAGCCTTGGAAGCCAGTCGTGCTTTAGAGAAAAAAGCACCGGAGAATCCCGTCAGTTATAACCTCACCGG
>JAPHUG010000312.1 GCA_026197195.1 Sedimenticola sp. | reverse complement strand
TGAAGGGTTGATGGTGGCTATCGCATTTGAATCGCTGGTGAAATTATTTGCCTTTATAGCGGTGGGTGTGTTCGTTACCTATTTCATGTTTGATGGATTTGAATCCCTCTTCTCCCACATTGAAAATGATGCGGCACTTAAACAGCTAATTACGGGTCAGTCACTTTTTGATAATGGCAGCTGGACCTTTCTGATGATGCTGTCGGCACTGGCGGCGTTCTGTTTGCCACGACAGTTTCAAGTGACAGTGGTGGAGAACACCCATCGCTCCCATCTTGATACGGCTATGTGGATGTTTCCACTTTATCTCCTGGTGATTAACTTTTTTGTTATGCCCATTGCAATCGCCGGGTTGGTTACGTTTCCCGATGGCTCGATTAATGCGGATACCTTTGTGCTTACCTTGCCGATGTCTGCAGAACAACCTGCACTGGCGTTGCTGGTCTATATAGGTGGCTTGTCTGCGGCCAGTGGTATGGTGATCGTCGCTGCTGTGGCCCTGAGTACCATGGTCTGCAATGATTTAATTGTGCCGGTAATGATGCGGTACAAATTATTGCATTTTGGACACATGCAGTCGCAGACCGCGACAGGCATGTTGAAGGCGCTCAGGCGTATAACGATTGTTGGCATTCTTCTGCTCTCTTACAGTTATTTTAAAATCATTGGCGACTCTTATGCGCTGGTGACGATAGGTCTGGTTTCATTTGCTGCCGCGGCTCAGTTTGCCCCGCTGATTGTCGGCGGTATTTTCTGGAAAGGCGCAACGCAAAAAGGGGCCTTGGTGGGACTGGGCGCGGGCTTTTTGGTGTGGGGGTATACACTGGTGTTGCCTGCCTTTGCACAGTCTGGCTGGTTGCCCCTTTCGTTTATAGAGCAGGGACCCTTGGGCCTTTCTCTATTGAAACCACAAGCGCTGTTTGGGGTGAGCTGGGACAGCCCTCTGATACACAGTCTGTTCTGGAGTGCGTTTGTTAATATCGGCCTGTATCTGATGGTCTCCCTGTTTACAAGGCAGAGCCTGATTGAGCGTACCCAGGCGCGCGCCTTTGTAGATATCTTCAAACACCCGAATGAGCATGCCGCGAGGGCCTGGGAAGGCCAGATAAAAATTGCGGATCTGGAGCGCACCGTCTTGCGTTTTGTGGATTCATCCCAGGCTTGGCAACTCTTTGCCGGTTACCGGGATAGTAGTCAGTCCGGCTATTCGCCAGGCATGGATGCGCCGTCGGATCTATTGGCTGAAGTGGAGAAGTTATTGTCAGGCGTTATTGGATCAGCCTCTGCCCATGTGTTGATCAACTCCAGTCTGCGTCGGTCGAATATCAATCTTGATAATGTTTTGGACATTATTGATGAGGCCTCTTCTGCCGTAGAGGCAAGCCGTGAGGTGTTAAAGTCGGTTATTGAAAATGTTGACCAGGGTATCTCCATGTATGACAGCGAGATGAATCTGGTGGCATGGAATCGGCGCTTTGTTGAACTAAATGATATTCCCGAATCGTTTTTACGGGCCGGGGTGACCCTGCGTGATATCTGTCTGTACAACCTGGATAAAGGGGAGTACGGAGTGGTTGATGATCGGGATGCGTTTCTTGAACGCTACCTGCAGGAAGCGTTTCAACCGGAGCGCCGAGTGTTTGAGAAAGTACGGCCAAACAATACGATTATAGAGGTCAGCAGGACGCCGATGTCAACCGGGAGTGTCGTGACGACCTATACCGATATCACCCTGTCAAAGCAGGCTGAGCTGGAGCTGACACGGTTACGCAATCTGTTGGGCAATATTATTGATTCCATGCCCTCCGCGCTCATAGGTATAGATGTGAATGGCCATATCACACACTGGAATCGTGAGGCTGAGCGTATGAGTGGTTTACGGGTCGCAGATGCCATCGGTCAGCCACTTTCTGAATTGCTTCATCTGTTTCCTGATGTATTGCGAAAGATCGAACAGGCGATTGAGACCTTGTCGCCTGATCATGTCAGTAATCTGCGTTGGGAGAATGATAAGGGGGAGGTGCGCTACATGGATGTGACGGTCTATCCTCTATTGGGTGAGGAGGTCGATGGTGCCGTAATTCGATTGGATGATGTAACAGAGACCGTGCGCATGGAAGAGATGATGGTGCAGTCTGAAAAAATGTTATCGGTCGGTGGTCTGGCTGCGGGTATGGCGCATGAGATCAACAACCCCTTGGCGGGAATCGTACAGAGCGTTCAAGTGATGAATACCCGGCTTGGGCGAACCATGGAAAAGAATCGAAAAGTGGCGGAAGCCTGTGGTACCTCTATTGATGCGGTGGCTGACTATATGGATCAGCGAGGCATCACTGCGTTGATGGAGATGGTGTCGGAGTCAGGAAAACGCGCTGCAAAGATTGTCAGCAGCATGCTGAGTTTCAGCAGAAAAAGTGATCTGAAGTTTGAACTGCGTGATTTACGACTGTTACTGGATGAGACGGTGGAGATCGCTTCAAATGATTACAGCCTGGAAAAAAATTATGATTTTCGAAAGCTGATAATTCAACGTGATTACCAGGACGACCTTTCGGATGCCTGGTGTGAAGGGGGGCAGGTTCAGCAAGTCCTGCTCAATCTACTGAAGAATGGTGCCCAGGCGATGTTTGAATCTGCGGCAGAGAGGCCGCAGGAGGGGCGCAACGACACCTTTATACTGCGTCTCTATAATAAGGGTGACTGGGTCTGTGTAGAGGTGGAAGATAATGGCCCCGGTATGAGTCCGGCTGTACGACGAAGGGTGTTTGAGCCGTTTTTTACCACTAAAGAGGTTGGGTCTGGCACAGGGCTCGGCCTTTCGGTCTCCTACTTCATTATCACTCAGAATCATCGCGGTAGTATGGAGGTGAAGCCCGGTTTAAAGGGGGGCAGCTGCTTTATCATACAAATTCCCACCCATGCACCAGCGGTGGCTTAACAGTTAAATCAGGCTGAATGACTGGATTCTGTACGCCTGGCTGTTGTATCGTCACCCCCTTATACGCGGTGACTTAAGCAGAAGTCCGCAACGAGACAAATTACAGGAGGCTCCATTGAGCTGGTGGGGAAAGTTGGCCGGTGGCGCATTCGGCTTCATGGTGGGTGGTCCCATTGGGGCTGTCCTGGGTGCCGTATTGGGGCATAACCTGGATAAGGGGCTCAAGGGGCTGAGCGATGAAGAGTCGTTCGCCCCGGGTGATCAGGAGCGGGTTCAGACCGCCTTCTTCACCACGACCTTTACCGTGATGGGGGCGATTGCCAAGGCTGATGGACGGGTCTCCCCTGATGAGATTGCGTTGGCAAAGTCCGTTATGGACGAGATGGATCTCAGTAGTGACATGCGTCAGGCGGCCATCAATCTGTTCAATCAAGGTAAATCAGCCGATTTTCCTCTGGATGAGGTACTGGACCAGTTTCGAACCGAGTGCCATCGTCGCAATACCCTGATTCAGATGTTTATCGAGATTCAGCTTCAGGCCGCCTATGCGGATGGCACCCTGGACAAGGCGGAAGAGCAGCTACTGCTGCAAATCTGCAGCCGACTCGGTATTCCGGAGTTTGTCTTCCGTCGATTGGAGAAGATGATTCAGGCGGAACGCCATTATGGTGGCCAGACGGGCGGTGGTCGACGCGCCGAGCCTCGGGCATCCGGGCCCACCCTGACGGATGCCTATGCCATACTCAATGTCTCACCTCAGGTGAGTGATGCTGAGGTGAAGAAGTCCTATCGGCGTCTCCTGAGTCAACACCATCCTGACAAGTTGGTCTCTAAGGGCCTTCCCGAAGAGATGATGAAGATGGCTGCACAGAAGACCCATGAGATCCGCCAGGCCTATGAAAAGGTCAAGCAGGCGCGGGGTATCTAGCCGGCTAGTAGTCGGCGTATACCGTGCTGTTGCCCTCGGCGTCGAAGGTAAGGACCTGGTAAGGGTCTTTACGGCTGCCTTCCATGCCCGGTGACCCCATGGGCATACCTGGCACGGTGAGGCCGCTTATCGCCGGCCTCTCTGCCAGCAATCGTTTGATCTCATTGGCAGGCACATGACCCTCGATCACGTAGCCGGCAACTTCAGCGGTGTGACAGGAGGCGTGTTTTGGCTGAACGCCCAGGGCCTGTTTAACCGGGTTCATGTTGGTCGTGTCATGGGCGGTAACGTCAAAGCCGTTCTGCTCCAGGTGCTCAATCCATGCGCTGCAACAGCCGCAGGTGGGTGACTTGTAGACGGTGATAGATTCCCCTGCCCACAGCAGGGTGCTGTTAAGGGTCAACAGTGTACCGAGGATCAGTAATCGGATCTGTTTCATAGCGACTAACCTTCCATTAATGAGTTGATGCTACCTGACTTCTCTGTCGCGAACGCCAAGCAGGTAGAGAATACCATCAAGGCCGAGTGTGGAGATGGCGTGTCTGGCGTTTTCACGCACCAGTGGCTTGGCATGAAAGGCGACACCCAATCCGGCAAGGCTGAGCATGGGCAGATCGTTGGCCCCATCGCCCACCGCAATCACCTGCTCCAGGCTGATACCCAGATCCCGGGCCATCTCCTGCATCAGCTCGGCCTTCTTGGCGCCATCCACGATCTCGCCGGTCACTTCACCGGTCAGTTTGCCATCCTGAATATCCAGGGCATTGGCCGAGAAAAAATCGACCCCCAGCTTTTTCTGGAGGTGGCTGGCAAAATAGTTGAAGCCACCGGAGAGAATGCCGACCTGATAACCTAAGCGCTTAAGATTAGAGATCAGGCGTTCAGCGCCTTCGGTAATAGGCAAGCGCTCTGCGATGCCTTCCAGTACGGATTCATCCAGGCCTTTTAACAGCGCCATTCGCCGGCGGAAACTCTCGTTGAAATCGATCTCGCCGCGCATCGCTGCCTCGGTGATTTCGGCAACGGCCTCACCCACACCAGCCGCCTTTGCCAGCTCGTCGATCACTTCGACCTGGATTAATGTGGAATCCATGTCAAACACAATCAGTCGTCGATTGCGGCGATAGAGGTCATCGGCCTGGAAGGCGACATCCACCTCATCGCGGCTGCTGATCTCCAGCAGATCCTGGCGCAGGGCGGTCAGGTCATCGGTCTCACCGCGAACCGTAAATTCCACGCAGGCGCGACGATGGGGATTGGCGCTGCGTAGTGAGAAGCGCCCTGACAATCGGGTGATGCTGTCGATATTGAGGTCATGCTTTGACACCACCTGGGCCACATGGGCGATCGTGGTAGCGGTCAGTTTACGTCCGAGCAGGGTGACGATATAGCGCTGCTTGCCCTGTAACCCAACCCAGTGCTCATAGGCCTCTTCCTCGATCGGGGTGAAGTTGATCTGCAGCCCGAGCTGGTGGGCCTGAAACAGCAGATCCTTCACCACGGGGCCCGACTGGGCCTGGGGTGGGATCTCCAGCAACATGCCGAGTGAGAGATGGTCATGGATCACCGCCTGGCCCACATCCAGTATGTTGACACCGTGATCCGCAAGGACACCGGTCAGGGCAGCCGTCAGGCCAGGGTGGTCTTTTCCGGTGACATTGAGCAGGATGATTTCACGCATGAGCTAGATGGTCTCGCCGTCGTTCATCTCAGGAATCAGGTTGGGGGGCATCTGCAGGTGATAGCCAATGGTTTTCAGATTGTTGATCACCTTGTGCACATCCTCGCGGGCCAGATTGCGATCCGGGTGCAGCTCCAGTTCCATCACCAGCTTGGGGGTGCCAAACCGTTTCATGAGTGGCTCTGGCAGTTCGTCGAAGCCCTCCTCTTTGGCGAGATAGAGGTACATCTCATCTTTCTTGCTGCTACGGTAGATCCAGCATGGGGTCGTGACGTTATCGGGTTCGGTCATGGTAATGGTGTCGGGCAAAAGGCCTATTCTAACCCGATTTGTGCAACTGCGCAGAAATCAGCAGGCGCTTCTCCTGTGCCGAGAGTTTTTTCAGCGCCCACTCGCGCCGGCAGGCGGTCGCACGGGAGTCGACGGCTTCGTGATATACCAGCTCAAGGGGACGTCGTGCGCGGGTGTATTTGGCCCCTTTGGGGCTATGGTTGTGTTCATGAACGCGGCGTTCAAGATCGGTGGTGATGCCGGTGTAGAGGGTGTTATCGCGACACAGCAGGATATAGACGTACCAGGTATGCATATCTCAGTGTAAGCGACCTGGCCGCAACCGGCCAGGTCGAAAACATGCCTAGAAGAAGTCCTCTTCGGAAATGGACATCGAGGCTTTGCCCTCCACATTGCCGCTTTCAGCAAGGCGAATCTTCAAGGAGAGGTTGTTGCGGGAGTCCGCATTGGCCAGCGCCTCTTCCAGCGTGATCTGTCCATCCTTGTAGAGTTTGTAGAGGGCCTGGTCAAAGGTCTGCATGCCTCGCTCGGTGCCTTGCTCCATGGCCTCTTTGACGGCGTGAATATCACCCTTCTGGATCAGCTCGGCTACAAAGGTGGTCAGCAGCATGATCTCTACGGC
>JAPHUG010000293.1 GCA_026197195.1 Sedimenticola sp. | reverse complement strand
AGGTATAAAAAAAAGGCTAATAGACATTATTGAAATAACAGAGCTTACACCTGGTTGATCATAGAAAGCGGCGAATGTATCACTAAAAAGCAGTAAAAGTGCAGCAGCAGTCCAGGCGATAATTACTGTTACGCCAAATGCTGTTCTTATTCGGTCTTGTGTTAACTCTTTCTCTTGAATTAGGTAGTTTGAGACACCAAAGTCTCGAATCATCTGAGCAAAGCCAATCACAACAGCGCCAAGTGAATAGATGCCTATCTCCTCAGGCGTCAGTATTCTGGCTAGTATAAGTGTCGATATGATCTGAATGACCATCGAGCTATACTTGTCGGTAAACGATTTAGCTAATGAGCTTCGTATGCTGGCCATTTCTTATTGTTTGGATGATGAATGGGTGTCAGAGTAATATTGGAAGAAGACACAAATAAAATAGTATGGATAATTGTACACTCAACTGAACAGACTCATAAGACAATTCATGAACAACCGATTAAGTCAGATTAAACAACTGATAATAAAGTATTTATATTCCTATGATAGCAATAAATTCGGTCAAAAACTAAAAAAACTGGGCATTTCTCAGGGTGACGTCCTTTTTGTCCATGGCTCATGGATCCCAAATAGTGGGTTTAGGGGTGGTCCTTTAGATATGATCAATGTGTTAAAGTCTACGGTAGGCAAGTCAGGAATTATTATGATGCCTTCGATGACATACCACAATCAGTCATCACGGGAGTTTCTTGAAGCAGGCGCGATTGTAGATCTACGACGAACGCCATCTAAGATGGGGATACTGAGTGAAGTCTTCCGAAGAAATAGAGAAGTCGCAAGAAGTAAAAGTATAACCCATCCGATTTTAGTATGGGGGGAAATGAGTCAGTCGGTTATAGAGGGGCAGGAGACGAATAAATATCCTTTCGGTGAAGGGTCTTTATTCGATAAACTTTTATCCTTAAATGGAAAAATACTCTGTATTAATGCCCCTTTTTCTACCATTACCTTTACACATTATTTGGAAGATCGCATTTCAAAATACTTGTCTTTTCCGCTCTACGAACCTGAACCACAATCTGGTGTGTTGATAGACAGTCTTGGCGAAAAGAGGAATGTAGAGGCATTCGTGTTGAGTAAAGTGGCCAATCAATTAAGACGTGAAGAGAGACTGATAGAAGAGCTCGATAAAAAGAATATAATTAAGCGTTCTAGGATTGGCAACACCCAACTCCTGCTTATTGATTGTACGAAAATGACGGAATGTGTGGATGCGATGTATGAGCAGAGAAAGAGTTTTTTTGATCGCCAAAGTAATGCATCATGATTTACTTAGTCTAAAATGTGTTGAAATATGCTATGTATAAAAAAATTCAGCAAATACTGTTATTCGTATCGTCCTTACTATTTGCCTCTTCATCTGTAATTGGTTCTGAGTTTGATTGTGGGGTTGTTGTGGATGATGGATTGACTTGGGATTATACCAATCCTAATAACTGGCGACCATCAAGTGATGCACCTCAAAGCAGAATAAAATTGGTCGAAAATGTCCACTTTAAATCATATATAGAAGCACTTCAGAAAGGTAATACCAGCGGTGGAGATCCGTTTGGAGATATTGAGTATACACTACGTCGATTTCCCAATCATCACCGGGCACTTTGGGCAATTTCCCGCTATTTTAGAACATCAAGGTTTAAAGATCAGGCTCGCAAAAATAGTTTAAAATACAGTGATTGGAAAAGAACACCTGAATGTTTCTTTGATCGTGCTATGCGGTTCAAGCCGGATGATCTAAAAGTACGAGTCATATATGCGGCTCATTTGCATTTGTCTGGAAAACCGAAAGAGGCGTTGGAGCAGTATCGTTTTGTTGAAGCAAGAAGGATCAACACCACGGACTTTTATTATAACTATGGATTGTTCCTTTTTGATATTAAAGATTATACAAAATCTAAAGAAATGGCTGTGAAGGCAAGAGATGCCGGGCACCCATTAAAAGGGTTAATAAATAAGCTTAAAGGGGCCGGGTATTGGCCGTAATCACAGCTGCGTAGCACGAGTACATGGATAATAATAACTATAGATTGCCCTCTTTATTGGGTTTTAGAAACAACCAGGAAACGTCTGAATCGTTGGGAATGCTCCGGGCTATGGAGCAGGCTAATGGTTCTTCATTACCTTCTCAATCTGTAAAAACTACTACAAGTGCCTTTAGCACAACAGGATCATTAGCTTCTTTTGATGATGCCTTGATGCTTGTGTTACTGGGTGAGCCTGAGTGGGTGGGTAAATCCTCCCTTGGAATCGACAGTCCGCAGAGTCTGTGTCAGGCACTTATTGAAGAGTATAGAGATAAGGGAGCCAAGTTTTTAGATACGCTCAGTGGTGAGTATCTATTCGTCTTGGTAGATGAGGCCAATGATACCCTTATTGCCGGTGTTGATCGCATGACACGGTTCCCGCTCTATTGGGCGAGAACTAAAAGCGGTATCGTATTAGCTTCAACTGCAAGTGCTGTTTTGGCTTATCCTGGTGTTGAGCGTGTACTGAGTCATCAGGGGATCTACAATTTTGTCTATTCACACATGATACCTAGTCCCAGCACTGTATATGACCAAGTCCAAAAGTTGTCTGCAGGACAACGGCTTGTTTATACCAAGAGTGCCGTAACTATTCGAAATGTTTTAGTACCAAATTTTCAGGCGCGAACTACACTTGGTTTTTCTAACGCAGGTGCCAAGCTAAAGCAACTGTTGAAGAGAAGCGTAGAAAAACAGCTCGAGTCTTCACTGAAAACAGGCGCATTTCTCAGTGGCGGTCTGGACAGTTCAACAGTTGTGGGAATGATGGCTGAGCTGTCTGAAGGTGAGCCGGAGGCTTTCGCCATCGGTTTTGATGCGGAAGGGTATGATGAAATGCCTTATGCGCGTATTACGGCAAAACATTTTGGCGTCAAGCTGAATGAGTATTATGTTACGCCAGATGATGTAGTTGAAGCTTTGCCTAAAGTAGCCACAAGTTACGATGAACCGTTTGGAAACTCGTCCGCTCTTCCTGCTTATTTCTGCGCAAAATTCGCAAAAGAGCAGGGCATGGATCGGCTACTGGCGGGTGATGGTGGAGATGAGCTATTTGCTGGAAATGAACGGTATGCCAAGCAATCCATCTTTGAGGCCTATGGTTATCTTCCCAAATGGTTGAGAGCAGGTGCCATAGAACCCATACTTGCTATCGCACCAGAGCGGTTATCACTGTTTCGTAAAGCAAATAGCTATATAAAACAGGCAAATGTTCAACTACCAGATCGCTTACGCATTTATAACTACGTTAATTTGCACTCTCCATCAGAATTGTTTACGGATGAATTCCTAGCTGACGTCAATACACAATTTCCCGAAGAGTATTACCGTGATGTTTACAATATTCCTGAGAAAGCATCAAAATTAAGTCGCATGCTCTATCTGGATTGGCAATATACACTGGCTGATAATGATTTAAGAAAAGTGAGTCACATGTGTGCGGTGGCCGGTATTGATGTTGCCTATCCCATGATAGATGATGAGTTGATTGAGTTTTCTTGCACCTTACCGGATCAATGGAAGTTAAAGGGGCAAAACCTACGCTATCTCTTTAAGGAGGCCTTGCGAGGGTGGCTGCCTGACGCAACAATAAGCAAAGCCAAGCATGGTTTTGGTTTGCCGTTCGGTATTTGGATGAGTACCCATAAACCGTTACAAGAGCTGGCCTATGAAGCGCTCAGTTCATTGAAAAAACGTGGTTATTTTAAACCTGAATTTATTGATAATGTCATAAAAATGCACCGTGATACGCATGCCGTTTACTATGGCGAATTGGTTTGGATATTGACAGTCCTTGAGTTATGGATGACGGAACACGCCCGAGAGTTATGAGATTACGATATCTTCATCATCTGGATAGTCGAACTCCTTTGTTAAAAAACCTTCAGTGCATAATGCATCAGCAAAGAATTTCGCGGCCCAGTTTGGGTATTGCCAGGGATGATAGCCACCATTTATAGGGTGTGAACCCTTTATGCCGCCCCGTTCATCCGGATTGCCACGCATGTGCTGAGTGGATTTTGTGAAAGTGTTGATGCGGATAACGGCCTCTTTATACTTATAATCACCTGTCAATTTATAGAGCCGTCCCCAGTTGATGGCGATTTGTGCATTGCCTGTTAGGCAACTCCATTTTACTGTAGGCTCCCATTGGCTGTTGAATCGGCCTGGCATGAAGCCACTTTCTGGTAGCCTTTGAAGCAATGCATCACCAATTTGGATAGCCAAATCAACGAAGTCTTGTCTATCGGCATAGATACCAACTTCAAGGAAGCCCCGCATTGCATACGCAATGGTATGTAAGAATGGCTGTGTATTGTCCTGGAGGCAATTCTCTTCCAACCAGCCATTTGAATGACTCTGACTTTTTGCCCATTCAAGGTTTTTTACCGCGTACTCCAATAAACGCCCTTCACCCGATATGCTGTGCACTCGTGCCATACCCCAGGCGCTACGTGTATTGTATAAGTTGGGTCCTTTGGATAAGGTCATGGGTGATCCATATTTTCGCCAGCACCCGTCACTATCCATTACATCACAGAGCCAATTTGCAGCTTTAACCGCAGATTCTCTGTATTTTTCTATTTTCTCGACCTCATATGCTCTAGCCCATCCAAACAATACTTGCCCGGTATTAAAAACGGTCGGCTTATCTGAATCACCAAGTGCTCCGGCTAAAACCCCACCCTCAGCAAGTTGAATGTCACACTCCCAGTCGGCCATTTTTTTTGCGCGGATTCTGTATTCATCATTTCCCGTTAGTGCCCAGTAACGATACATTGTGGGAATGATATACCCAGTTGTTTCCGGGTAAGAGTTTGCCCATTTCTTATACTTGACCAGATAGGTCTGAGAAACCCCATTATCTGATGTCATGTCCTGTGCATGGCAGAGCCACTGCATAACAAGTTCAAGGTGCTCAGATAGACTTCGATTGGCGGTTTTCCTGAGACCTAAAGATTCTTTTAAGACACGGAGATTGAGGGCTAGATTGCTTAGTTTCTGTTCCATGTATACACACAAATCCTGATATATTCATCATATTTATGACCCATTAGTCTTTATCCAGAAAATACTTATAACTGGGGCAGTATTTGTTCTGGTTGTTAATGAATCAGTATTGTCAAAGTGTCAGTGTAAATATAACCTGTATACTACTCTATTTTAAGGAATTATTGGTATAATTTACGTGATTTGATATGTCAATATGACTTACTATGAATACCATATGCGTTGAGTTATCACTACACGAGAGTTGTAATGGGGTGTCAACGTAGGAATACGAATACTTTATAAAGGGGATTTTACGTGGTTGATTTGGAAGATATAAAACAAACAGTTGGTGAAGTCCTTCAGCTGGGATCTCGTATTGATGATTTTAGCAGGGATACGATCTTACTAGGCAATATACCTGAATTTGATTCTCTTGCTGTGGTTAATCTTATGACTGCACTAGAGGAGAAATTTGACATTTACTTCGATGATGATGAGGTCAACGGAGAAGTTTTTGCGTCACTGGGTTCGCTTCAGGATTTTGTAAGTATGAAGCTATCTGGTTGATCTGTTGATAGACTCCTCCAAGAGAATGCACAATTTTCAAGTATTTTTCTTGAATTGCAATACACATCGGCTTTTAGTCACACTTTACTCTAATCCAAATAGTTCATCCGGTCAGTGGGTTCTACACTTTCCGGCATTTGCTGATGAGATGAATAAAAGTCGTCAGTTGGTGAGTGAATGTTCCCGACGAATAGCTGAGTCGGGATCAACTGTATTGGTTTGTGATCTCTATGGAACGGGTGATAGTGAAGGTGACTTTTCTGGGGCAACCTGGGAGATTTGGCTTTCAAATATGCGTTGCTTGGTGAGGTGGATTATTGATCAAGGTGGTGAGTCAATAGCATTCTGGGGGCTGCGTTCAGGTTGTTTACTAGCCGTTGATCTTTTTCAATCACTTCTGCCGCAGGAAAGAAAACGGATCAATCATCTCCTTTTTTGGCAGCCTTTACTTCAAGGAAAGAAGTATCTATCCCAGTTTTTAAGATTGCGTGTTGCAGCATCACTTTATTCTCATAAGAAACAACAGGTCAGTGATCTTATTAATCTGCTGTATCAGGGTAAAGAGATTGAAGTTGCAGGTTACACACTAAACCCTGACTTATTTAAACAGCTTGAATCAATTAAGTTAGAAGACTATTTACCTGATGAGCGGGTATCCGTATCTTGGATTGAGATTGCTGCAAGAAATGATTCTGGGCTATTAGCGTCATCACAAGCGATAGTGGAACACTGGAAAAATAACCGTGTTACCGTTTTAGCACAGTCTGTTCCTGGTATGTCTTTTTGGAACGCACTAGAACCAGAGTTATTACCACAACTCATTGACGCAACGATGGAGTCAATGCAATCGGTATTCGCATGCCAAGTTGAACGCCAAAACCAGTTTTCCAATGTTCCTCCCCATAGCCATTATCAAGAAGATGCTATATTAGAAAAGCCGGTAATCTTTGAGTGTCAGGGAGAGAAACTGGCTGGTGTTATCCACTCTTCTAGTGAAAGGGCAAGTCGGGGGGTGTTGGTTGTTGTAGGTGGGCCCCAGTATCGTGTTGGAAGCCATCGTCAATTTGTATTGTTGGCAAGAGGTTTAGCCGAACAAAATATTCCAGTATTTCGTTTTGATTATAGGGGTATGGGTGACAGTAGCGGTGCCAGGCGTGGTTTTGATCGCATCAGTGATGACATTCGAGCAGCTATTGATTGTTTTCAGGCTAAGCACCCTGAGATCAATGAAATAGTAATCTGGGGATTATGCGACGCAGCAACTGCAGCAAGTTCCTATGCTGACTCTGATCAGAGAGTGAAGGGACTCGTATTACTCAACCCTTGGGTTCGCAGTGATCAGGGTGAAGCACAGGTTTACTTGAAAAAATATTATATAGAAAGATTGCTATCACAAAGCTTTTGGTTAAAAGCCCTGAAAGGTGGACTGGACCTATCAGCAAGTTTTACCTCTCTTTTTAATATTATTCGCAAGCTAAAGAAAACTAAGGATACCCAACCGATTGCCCATGGAAATGTATTAGATAAGGCGTCTATGCGCTCTCTTTCACAGCAGATGGAGGAGGGACTTACTGGCTTTGAAGGCAATGTCCTTATCGTCTTAAGCGGAAAGGATTTGGTTGCTGCTGAATTTCAGCAGTCTGTTAACAGTTCAAAACAATTTACTGAATTGCTAAATAGCCAGCGTTTTATTATTCATAGCGTTCTCCACGCAGATCATACTTTTTCCCGTGAAATCTGGAGAAACGAAGTATCGGAAACATGCAGAGAATGGATCAGATCATGGTGAATCGTGTTTTTATGATTGCCTATCACTATCCCCCTGTGCGTGTTAGTAGCGGCCTTCAGCGGACATTGGTTTTTTCTAGAGAACTGTCAAAATATGGTTGGCAGCCGCAAGTATTAACGGTACATCCACGCGCATATATTGCTATTAGTAACGATCAGTTAACTGATATACCTAACGATGTATTGGTTAAACGCGCTTTTGCTTTGGATGCAAGCAGACACTTGTCGTTTAAAGGAAAGTATCCCAGTTTATTGGCGCTGCCAGACCGCTGGTCAAGTTGGTGGTTTGGCGGTGTATGGTCTGGCTTACAATTAATCAGAAAAAATAGCACCAAGGTGATTTGGAGTACCTACCCTATAGCGACAGCTCATCTCATTGGCCTGACATTGCAAAGATTGACAGGTTTACCTTGGGTAGCAGATTTCCGTGATTCTATGACAGACACTGAATATCCCCAGCCAGGGTTACGTCGAAAAATATACTTATGGATTGAAAAGAAAACAGTCGAGACCTGCACAAGCGCTGTATTTACAACTCCTAGCACACTCGAGATGTATCGTAATCGTTACCCTGATGTGTCTGGTGATAAATGGCTTTTAATGCCAAATGGCTATAACGAAGAAATATTTGAAGAAATCGAATCGGATGAGCGTTTTTGTCGAAAGCAGTTGGAGCTGAAGGAAAAACAGTGTCGCCCACTTGTTTTTGTTCATAGTGGCGTTATATATCCCGATGAAAGAGATCCAATGCCTTTCTTTGAGGCGTTGGCACTTCTAAAAAAACAAAACCTAATTGCAGCATCGGATTTGAAGATTATTTTGAGGGCGACAGGGCATGATGATGTTTTTAGACCGCTTCTGGCCAATTTAAATATCAGTGATATTGTTCAGCTTGAAGCGGGAATAGCATATCGTGATGCGCTTAAAGAGATGCTTCTTGCTGATGGTCTCATCATATTTCAAGCTGCGAACTGTAATCATCAAGTCCCGGCAAAAATCTATGAATATTTCAGAGCACAAAAACCAATAATTGCCTTTACAGATACCAATGGAGATACGGCTTCACTATTATCAAATCTTGGTTTTTCAGATATTGCTCCACTTGATAATGTTGAATTAATACAGGATGTCTTGATTGGTTTTATTAAAAAAATAAAGGTAGGTTCTGCGGTAATTGCTAAGCCTGAGGCTGTTATAAAGCATTCTAGACAAACCACGGTAATAGACTTAGCTGCTTGCTTTAATTCGGCCAACATTTGAGTAATTAGTGTGCTGTCCAAACGGCCATAAATATAGAATCATCCGTCTGGCTATTAAAACTGAAAATAGATAAACGAGCTATTATCCGAAGAAAAGGCAGTTAATACATATATAAATAGTACGGTTATCCCTGCTGTGATTACGGAAGGTAGTCTACTGACTGAGTCCGTTAGCCAGTCTCTGAATCTGAGCGGTACGATGTGTAATAATACAGCGAGTGCTAACACTATCCCTGCAATCCAAGATAATGGAAAACCTGTGCCTTCTGATGTGAATAGTTCTGTGAAATAGTTAATACTTTCCTCTAAACTAGAACCTCTAAACAGTATTCGCGTAAATGATATTATAAGAAATACTTGTATTATACGAAGAAATAATTTGAATCCACGATAGACTATTAATGACTCCCCTACTCGGAGTCGTATGTTTTTTTTGTAGTGCTCAAAACCAACTAACATTCCATGAATTAACCCATAAAGGATAAAGTTCCATCCTGCTCCATGCCAAAGTCCTATCGCAATGAATACGATTATGAGCTTGGAATAGATATTACCAAATTTTAAGGGAGCAATGGCCTCATACAGATAATCACGAAAAAATGATGACATTGATATATGCCACCGCTGCCAGTAATTAGCTATGCTTGTAGCGAGGTAGGGGCGGTTAAAATTAATCGGTAGTTTATAACCAAGTATTTTACCAGTACCCAATGCAATATCAGTATAACCACTCAAATCCATATAAACTTGAAAGCTAAATGCAATAATAGCAACGAGTAGGAAGGCAGATGAAAAAGAAGATGGATTATTAAAAGCAGGGTCTACTATATGCATAGCCAAGATATCTGCAAAGATTACTTTTTTTATGATTCCCCTTAGAATAAGTCCTATTCCTTCAAATATATTTTTCCCATTGAATCCTTCGTTATTATTTAATTGAGGTAAAAAGTAGGAAGCTCTTACAATGGGGCCAGATAAAAGTTGCGGGAAAAAAGCCATAAAAAGTGAAAAGTCAATTATCGTGGCTCGTTTTGTAAGTTTCCCAGTATAAATATCGATAGGATAAGTTATTGCCTGGAAGGTCATGAACGATATCCCTACCGGAAGAACAACTTTGATTATTGGGTTCTCTCTATCAATGAATCCAAAATTCAAAAGCTCAGTGATAGATTCTATGAAAAAGTTTGCGTATTTGAAATAAAATAAAATGGATAGACTAAGAGTCACTGCAATAATAACAAGCCATCTTTTAACTGCAATTCTTTTTTCTTTTAGAATATAACTGCCAATGTAGTAATTAATAAACGTTAGTGCCAAAAGGAGGAGGGGGAATCTCCAATCAATTGTCATGTAAAAATAGTAACTTACCACTAGTAAAAGGAGTTTTTTCTGACGGTTGTTGTTCTCAAATATTAAACAACCAATAAAAACAATAAGAAAAAAAGTAAAGAATGAAAATGATGTCAATGCCATGGGTAATTATTTCGCTATTTTTAATGAATCAAAAATAACACCTGCTACGAGATGTTCACCTTTTAATGTGAAATGTCCGCCATCAACAAAATACTCCTTCCCTCCTGGCATAATTCTTTCTAAGTCAATTAATTGGACCCCATGCTTTTTTGATATATCTCTTATGATATCGTTGTATCTAGTGCCAATATTTATTATTCCCTTAAGATCAAGGCAGTAATAGTAGTAAAGAGATGTTGCTGCAAGTTCTGCTTTTTGATTTTTCGGAACGTTGTTGTAGGATCGTGCATTAGTGATTAAAACTGGTGTTATCTTTCTTTTAATAATACTTAAGACAATATTTTCTAGCTTTGAGCGGTAGCCTGATAGGTCAATACTGTCTGGATTGATGTAATTGGTACTATTGACTTTTAGTGCTCTAAGAAAAGTAGTGTTTTGCCGAATCATTTTTTTTGAGAGTGACCAATTAGGTATATTAAATACTGGCGCTTTCCATCCATCTTTTCTTTCATTATCACTTGATCTACAAACGCCAGTAATATCGTTAAATCCGGTGTATATGATTACGCTAGATGGGTTCATTGGGAAAATTATATTTTCGGTGACACGCCCAATTTCAGCTAAGGTTAATCCTTCGATACCACCGTTTATAACATTTACTTTCTTATCGAGCTTTTCTTCTAGCATCGTTGCTAAGATCTGGGAAAAAGTATCGCGATTATTTTTTGCGTAAGCACCTGCTACAGTAGATGCGCCAACGACTGCAATGCGGAGTTCGTCCTGGGGAGTTAATGAAATCTCTGGGCTCCTTAGGCCGTAGGAGTTTATCATCATTTCATTCCCATCAGTGCTCTCGCTAGTTGTTTTTAGAAGTGGTCTATAAGTTTTAACATTATAGTTCTCGTTAAAAATAACAGTGCTCTTATTTGACATTAAATTAAAGGCACTACGACCAGTTTTATAGTGACTTCTAACCTGAAGGAATAGCTCTCCAATAATAAAAAATAAAACTATAAAGAAAATAGTATATATGGATTGACGATTTAACTTGGATAATGAATTCTTAGATACGGGTGAATTATTCATCATTTCTAACTGATTGAATGATAGTGTCATCCAGTTATCAGGTAGAAACCCCAGATATTCATCAATTTCTATCGAGGCGGATACAAGTGCAAGTGAATCAATTCCTAAGCCAATAACACTATCATTTGGTTTAATAGTCTCTATCCCTAATTTATTACTAATTATCTCTTTTAACGAGGCGCGCTCTAGATCAGTTTTATGGGATACAATACGTTTTGTATTTTCGATATGTTGATGTTCGTATTGTTTGCTGAGAATATTTCTTTGAATTTTACCGGTGATAGTAACTGGAATTTCGTTTGTAGCGTTATAATGCAAAGCGTCATCTATATAGATATTCATTGATGAAAGAATATCTTTAGCTTCAGTTTTTATTCTTTCAATTTCACAGGATAAACTGGTTAGGTATGTAATTAATACTCCGTCTCCACGTATGTGATCACTTATTTTACTAACTGCGATGCCTTTATCTTTATTGAGTCGTCGTAATATACTCATCTCCAGTAGATCAGGTGAAATTTTTATTCCACCACAGTTAATTATATCGTCTGCTCTTCCGTGAAAATACAAATAGCCATCTTTGATAATTCCATTGTCACTAGTCACAAGCCAGCCGTTAGTATCGACGAGAGATTCTTTACCATTGGGTGACAGCTTATGAAGTGCTACATGACGACCTTTTATCTTAATCAAACCTTTGTCATTTATTTCTACGTTTGAGTAGACCTTCCCAACGGACTCCAGTTTTTCTCCACGAGTATTTGAAATATCTAAAAAGCTGGT
>JAPHUG010000106.1 GCA_026197195.1 Sedimenticola sp. | reverse complement strand
TCCTCAGCCAAACAGAGTAGACGATCCCCAGGCAATATCCGAAGATGTTCATAACCCCTTTCATCACGTATTTTGACCTGTAGATCGCCACCTGCCGTCGAATGGGTCAGAAGTGCGTAGACTGCTGACTCCCAAGTCGGGGTTGGGGTATCACCGACAGCCAGAAACTCATCTCCTGAGACAAATCCTGCCTCAGCAGCAATAGAGGCATCACTAACCTTGCCAATCCAGGGGCGTGACCCCATATCTCCCGTCACGGCAATCAGCCAGAAAGCCAACACCGCAAAAATAAAGTTAAAAAGGGGCCCAGCGGCAACAATGGCTGAACGAACAGCCACCGATTTCCGGTTAAAGGACTGATTAATATAGCGCGCCGGTACATCTCCCTCGCGCTCATCAAGCATCTTTACATAGCCACCCAGGGGGATGGCCGCCAACACATACTCGGTACCCAGATCAGCTTCACACCGCGCCTCACCCTCAGCGCCAGGCAGGCTTTTTTCAGGCCTTCCCCTATACCTGTAGAGAGGCTTTCCGAATCCTATCGAAAAGCGCAGCACTTTTACCCCTAGCTTCCGGGCCACCCAAAAATGACCAAATTCGTGCACGGCAATGAGAATCGCCAGTGCAACAACGAAAGAGGCTACTGTGAAGAGAAATGATGACATATCGGTTTAATCAGACCCGGCTCTGAATCATTTGTTCCGCATAACAGCGTGCTTCTGCATCGACAGCAAGCAGCCCCTCCAGCTCACCGGCTTCAACAGATGGAATCCCATTGAGGACAGACTCAATCACTTCAGGGATCTCAGTGAAGGCAATGCCACCCTCAAGAAACGATGCCACGGCCACCTCATTAGCTGCATTCAGTATGGCAGGTGCTGTTCCGCCGGTATTGATAGCATCATAAGCGAGGCGGAGACAGGCGAACCGACTAAAATCAGGGGCCTCAAAGTCGAGCCGTCCCACTTCAAACAGGTCCAGCGGTTTTACGCCCGAAGAGATCCGCTCTGGCCAGGCTAGCGCATGTGCAATCGGTGTACGCATGTCAGGATTACCCAATTGTGCCAGCACCGAGCCATCGGTATACGCGACCATGGAGTGGATAACACTTTGAGGGTGTAATACCACCTTCACTTGGTCCGGGCTCGTATTAAACAACCAGCAAGCCTCTATCACTTCCAGCCCTTTGTTCATCATCGTGGCTGAATCTACCGAAATCTTTCTCCCCATATCCCAATTGGGGTGCGCACAGGCCTGATCCGGAGTCACACCCTTCAGTTGGTCCAGTGTAAGCTGACGAAACGGCCCCCCGGATGCAGTGAGCAGTATTTGTGAAACACCCACCTGCTCCAGGCCCTGACTGAAATTGGCCGGCATACATTGAAAAACAGCATTATGTTCACTATCGATCGGCAGAATTTCAGCCCCGCCCTGAGCGGCTTCTCGCATAAACAGAGCGCCTGCAACCACCAGGGCCTCCTTATTGGCCAGCAGGATTTTCTTTCCAGCTCGCGCCGCAGACAATGTTGGCACGAGACCTGCGGCCCCCACAATCGCTGCCATGACATAGGCAACGCTATCAAGAGAGGCCACATACTCCAGCCCCTCAACGCCAGATAGCACCTCTATCCTAATTCGGGCACCGTGAAAACGCTGCTCCAGTTGATTCGCCGCATCGGGATCTGCCATAACAGCAAACTGCGGTTGAAATTGTTTGCACTGCTCAAACAGACCATCCACATCTTTATTGGCGGTCAATGCAACCACATGGAATCTATCGGGATGCCTGGCAATCACATCCAGGGTGCTGACACCAATAGACCCGGTTGATCCCAATACTGTCAGGCCAATCACTTACCACCCCCAAGCAATAACAGGCCAAACATAAACAGGGGAGCCACGGCCGTCAGGCTGTCGATTCTGTCCAGAATCCCCCCATGCCCAGGCAGTATGTTACCGCTATCCTTAATACCGGATTGTCGTTTAAGGAGGCTCTCAAACAAATCACCTATGACGGACACCAGGCAGACAACCAAACATAGTAGAACGATTAGTATGGCGGACCCGGTTTCTGGCCGCAGCCAGATCAGCAGGCCACTCCATAACCCAACAGCAATGAGCGCGCCATAGACACCTTCTCGGGTTTTCTTTGGACTGACATGTGGTGCCAGCTTCACGCGCCCCCACTGACGACCGGCAAAATAGGCCCCGGTATCGGCCACCCAGGAGAGCGACATTGCAAACAGTACCAGCTCCGGGCCTTGCGCCCCATAACCGTGCAGAAAGACAAGGGCCGCCCAGGTTGGCACCAGAACGAATAATCCAATCAAAGCCTTGGCAAATTTCCCGAACCGGGGCGAACGTTCGGGATGATATTGTATAACAAGCCCAGAGATCACTAGCCAACCAACGGAAGCCAGAGAGAAAAGCGCTAGGGCAACGCCTGGTTCTCTGAGGTAGTAGGAGATAATCAGCAGCGCAAACACCATCGACACCAGAAATAGCACACGCTCTTTTGCTGTAACCAGTTGGGCCAAGCGTAGCCACTCTGAAGCGCCCAGCAGAATGACCACAGCCAGGACGAGCGCAAAACCATTGGTAGGAAGAAAGAGCACACCCGCTATTACCAGAGGCAATAGAACCAGCGCTGTAAGAATACGATGAAGTAGCATGATTATTCCTGAAAACGCTTAGCTTTCAACAGATTTCAACTGCTCGGCGGTCATCCCGAAACGCCGTTGTCGATTAGAGTAGAATGCAACAGCCTGATCAAACGCTTCTGCATCAAAATCCGGCCAAAAAGCATCGGTGAAATAGAGTTCGGTGTAAGCGGATTGCCAGAGCATAAAGTTACTGATGCGCTGCTCCCCGCCTGTTCGTATAAACAGGTCAGGATCTGGCAGATCATTGAAAGAGAGTTCTGAAGCGAGTAGCGATTCGTCAATAGCGTCAGGTTCAAGCTCGCCTGCCTTTACCCTGTCTGCAAGCGAACGAACGGCTTGTGTGATATCCCAGCGCCCTCCGTAGTTAGCCGCTATCTGCAAGATCAAACCTGTGCTTTCGGCTGTATCGGCCTCCGCCACAGCGATTCGTTCCTGTAGTTTGCTGGAAAAGGCGCTGCGATCACCGATAACACGGAGACGGACATTATTCTTCTTCAGTCGCTTGACCTCTCGTTGCAGAGCAACCATGAAGAGATCCATTAGTAGCGAAACTTCTTTCTGGGGACGCTTCCAGTTTTCACTACTAAAAGCAAAAAGGGTCAGTACTTCAATACCGTGCTTAACGGATTGTTCAACACTGGAGCGTACTGTTTTTACCCCAGCCTTGTGACCTGCGTGCCGCAACATTCCACGCTGCTGAGCCCACCGACCATTCCCATCCATGATTATGGCGATATGTCGCGGTAAACGGGTCGCTCCGTCCACATCCATTTAATCGATCCCCGACTCGTGTCGTTGTCTTGCTTCAGAGGATGCT
>JAPHUG010000245.1 GCA_026197195.1 Sedimenticola sp. | reverse complement strand
GACGGCGAGTCTTGTTGTGGGCGTGGGAAACATTGTTCCCTGTCACAGGCCGTTTGCCCGTAACCTGACACACTCTGGACATGGTTAAATCCTCGAAAAACTGTTTTTTGCTACCCCGAAAATTCAGGGTGCTGCGAAATCGGTTACACCCCCGTTGGGGTGAAGAGGCGGATTTATAGCAAAAAGCGTTTTGCGTTACAAGTTTTCTTTGCGCGTTTTTTTTACTGAGGCGGCGCTGAAATAGTCGGATATCCTATATTCTTAATAGTTAACAGCGACTTATCCTCTCTCACCCTAGATCTCCCCCTGCTCGGCCAGTGACGTGACTTCACCGTTGCCGACAATCATATGATCGAGTAGTCGAATCTCCACCAGCGCCAGCGCGCTTTTCAATTGGGCGGTAATGGCGCGGTCAGCCTGGCTGGGTTCGGCGACCCCGGAAGGGTGATTGTGAGCCAGAATAAGTGCCGCTGCATTATAGTAAAGTGCCCGTTTGACCACCTCCCTGGGGTGGACGCTGGCCCCATCTAGGGTGCCCCGAAACAGCTCCTCGTACTCGATAACACGATGGCGGTTGTCCAGGAACAGGCAGGCAAACACTTCATGGGGATAGTGGCACAGACGGGACTGCAGGTAATCTCGGGTCTGTCTGGGACTGGTAATGGCCCCGCCTCTGTCCAGGTTTTCTCGCAGATGGCGACGGCTCATCTCAAGAACCGCCTGTAGCTGGGCATATTTGGCGCTACCGAGTCCATGGCTTTGGCAGAAGCTGGGCTGGTCTGCGGCGAGCAGGTTCCCCAGCCCCTTGTGCTGTGTGAGTAGATCCCTAGCCAGGTCGACGGCGCTTTTGCCACGAACCCCGGTACGCAGAAAGATCGCCAGTAATTCCGCATCGGAAAGTGAGCCTGCACCCCGTTGCAGTAGTTTTTCTCTGGGCCGTTCATCGGCCGGCCAGTCGGTAATCGCCATAGCAACCTCCTTGTCGTAATAGGCGATAAAATCATATCAACAGTGCGGCGTGGGTTCCAGATAATCGTTCATTCAGTTAACCTTGATGACTTTGGTGAATAAAGTGAAGCTGAACTGATGCAGAGCGATGAGAACAGAGCGTTAGCGGGACGGCGGATACTGCTGGGTGTGACCGGTGGCATCGCGGCCTATAAAACCGTGGAGCTGGTCAGACTCCTGGTGAAGTCGGGTGCCGAGGTGCAGGTTGTAATGAGCGGCGGTGCCAGTCAGTTTGTGACGCCCATGACCCTGCAGGCGGTCTCCGGACGCCCGGTGCGTCAGGCCTTGTTTGATGAGGCGCATGAGGCGGCCATGGGCCATATTGAGCTGGCCCGGTGGGCTGAGCTGATTCTTGTGGCCCCGGCCAGTGCCAGCTTCATGGCCCGCCTGGCCAATGGCTTTGCGGATAACCTTCTGTCTACGCTTTGCCTCGCGTCGGCCGCACCGCTCTGTCTTGCGCCGGCCATGAATCAACAGATGTGGCAGAACCCGGCTACCCAGGAGAATGCCAGCCGACTGCTTCGGCGAGGTGTTCAACTCTGGGGGCCCGCTTCGGGTGATCAGGCCTGTGGCGAGGTTGGGCCGGGCCGGATGGTTGAGCCTGAAGCCCTGTTCCAGCAGGCTTGCCGTCATTTCACCTCAGGGGTGCTTGCTGGGGTGAGGGTGCTGTTGACTGCAGGACCTACCCGTGAGCCGATTGATCCGGTCCGCTTTATTGGAAATAGAAGCTCTGGAAAGATGGGGTTTGCATTGGCTCGGGCATTTGTTGCTTTGGGTGCCCATGTTGAGTTGGTGGCTGGGCCGGTTGTGCTGGTGACCCCACCGGGTGTTGAACGCGTGGATGTTGAGACGGCAAGAGAGATGGAGCAGGCGGTACTCGATCGGGTCGCTTCCTGCGATATCTTTGTCGGCTGTGCGGCCGTGGCCGATTACCGCCCCGAAGTGGCGGCTGACCAGAAGATCAAGAAAGACAATGAGCAGATGGCGATACAGCTGGTCAGGAATAACGATATCCTGGCCGCAGTGGCTGCCATGCCAGAAGGTCCCTTTACCGTTGGTTTTGCAGCGGAAACCCAATCCCCCGAGCACTATGCCGAGAAGAAGCGTCTTGCCAAGAAGGTTGATATGATTGCCGCTAACCTGGTGGGCGCTCAATCCGGTGGCTTCGAACGGGATGAGAATGCCCTAACCCTGTTGTGGGCAGGCGGACAAGCGGTACTGCCAATGGCTGATAAAGGCGTACTGGCACAACAGTTAGTGACACTAATAGCGGAACACTATGAAAACAGACATACAACTAAAGATACTTGATACCCGTCTCGGCAGTGAATTTCCACTACCCGCCTATGCCACGCCTGGCTCGGCCGGTATGGACTTGCGGGCCATGCTGGATGCGCCAATGGACCTCGCGCCGGGTGAGACGCAGCTGATTCCGACCGGCATGGCGATACATGTGGAAGATCCAAAACTGGCGGCCGTCATTCTGCCGCGCTCAGGGCTTGGGCATAAGCACGGTATTGTGCTGGGCAATTTGGTAGGGTTGATCGATTCTGATTATCAAGGTCAGCTGTTTGTCTCTTGCTGGAATCGGGGGCAGGACAACTTCCGTATAGAGGTCGGTGAGCGTATTGCACAGCTGATGGTTATTCCGGTGGTCAGGGCAGCTTTTGAGATTGTCGATGAGTTTCGTGAATCGGAAAGGGGTAGTGGTGGATTTGGTCATTCAGGTAGGCACTGAGCACAGATCGGGATCAACAGATTGCGTTGTCCCCGCCTGATGATGTAAACAGTAGAAAAACGTGCACTGTGGGTCAGCTGTGATTACGGCTGGCCAGGGGAGAGGTCAGGGATGTGGTCATGTTAAAACGTAAGAAAAAAAACAGTGAAGAGAATGTGCCCCCTACCCGAGTGGTGGCAGTAGTAGGCAGCGTGGGGCGCTATTTTAATGCGGCACTGCTGGCTGTACTGGTGATTCTGGTCCTGGCCGCAGCGGCGATTCTGTTTTTGCAGACACAACAGACTCAGCGGGATAGTCAGGTGCAACTCCAATTGGTTTCGCGCAGCCTTGCTGAAGGGGTATCAAGTGGTTTGCAGATAAAGCGGGGCTTGCTTACAGGCCTGGCAGAAAAACGGGAACTGCGGACTCCGTTTATTGATGAGGATGCAGCCGGGCTGCGAAATCAAGAGCAGCAGCTTGAGCGGCTATTACCGGATGCCCTGAGGGTCCGTCTGCTGCCCAAGGGCTGGGACCAGCTGGACCCTTCCAGTAATCCGCCTTTCAGTTATGCATCGCTGGATATGCTTCGAAGTGTTGAACGGGGTGCCATGCCGGCTGCAGCAGAGGTACACCAGATGGGTACGTCGCAACAGCATATTGCCATGGCTGTCCCGGTCTTTTCCGATTCTGGTGGTCCGGTAATCGGCGTATTACATGTGTCATATCCATATAATTGGTTGAGTCGTAGCGTCTCTGCCCTGTCTGGGGTCGGTGGTCGAATTGAGCTACAGCAACTGGTAAAGGGGGCGCCCGTCGTACTTGCGGCAGCCGGGGAACCCGTTGCATCCATGTCCGGTTCAGAGGCTATTGCAGGCAGTATCTGGCAAGTGTCGTTTGCACCAGAACAGATGGATTGGATGGCGGAGCTGCAGCTGATGACCCTGGCCATCATTGGCGGGGCGGCTTTACTCATTATTGGCGTTATTTTGTTACAAGCGAGACGTTTCAAGCAGGCGATGAGGGACGACCTGGAGTCCATGTTTGCGCTGGTCGATGTATTGAAAAGTGGCACCATTGGTCGTGTTAATCCCCCTCGGCTGGAAGAGTTTGGTCATGTCTTTGGACTGATCCGGCAGGTATGGCAGCAGTCCACACGCAAGCCAGCGACCGGATCGGAGCCGGGGCGGGCCGCGCCGACAGGTGGTGATGACGGGCTGGCGGATCTGGAGGCGTTTGAGGACGATGCCCAGGGTGCCAATTATAACGAGCCGTTGGATGCGCTCCCCGAATCGATCTTCCGGGCCTACGATATTCGCGGTGTGGTCGGTCAGACACTGAATGAGCGCATCCTGTTTGAGCTTGGCCGGGCGATTGGCAGTGAGGCACAAGATCAGGGACAGCAGTCGATTATTGTGGCGCGGGACGGGCGTCACTCCGGTGCGGCCTTTAGTAAGGCCCTGAGTGATGGCTTGCAGGCCTCTGGCTGTGATGTGGTGGATATTGGGATGGTGCCAACGCCGGTACTCTATTTTGCCACGCACTTTTTAGGTAGTAGCTCCGGGGTGATGATTACCGGAAGTCACAATCCCTCCGATTACAACGGGCTGAAGGTGGTGATCAAGGGTGCAGCACTTTCAGGAGAAGGTATCGCCAACCTGCGCAAGCGTATCGAGAGCGGTAACCTGAAACAGGGGCAGGGTACGCTGCATGAGCAGGATTTGTTGCCTGACTATATAGAACGGATTGTCGACGATGTTCAGCTTAGCCGCCCGCTCAAGTTGGTAGTGGATTGCGGTAATGGGGTGGCTGGGGTGGTTGCCCCCGCCCTGTTTCAGGCGTTGGGTTGTGATGTAACGCCCCTGTACTGCAAGGTTGATGGCGATTTTCCCAATCATCACCCGGATCCAGGCAAGCCGGAGAATTTGTCAGATCTGATCGATGCGGTAAGAGACCGCAAGGCCGATCTGGGGGTCGCCTTTGATGGCGATGGTGATCGCCTGGGTGTGGTGGATGCCAATGGCAAGATTATCTGGCCCGATCGATTGTTGATGCTGTTGGCGCGGGATGTACTCTCCCGGCAGCCGGGTGCGGATGTCATCTATGATGTGAAATCCAGCCGTCATCTGGCGGACGAGGTGCTCTCCTATGGTGGCCGGCCGATCATGTGGAAAACCGGCCACTCACTGATCAAGGCAAAAATGCGTGAGACGGGTGCCTTGTTGGCGGGTGAAATGAGTGGCCATCTGTTCATCAAGGAGCGCTGGTACGGATTTGATGATGGGTTATACTCTTGCGCCCGTTTGCTGGAGTTGCTGTCGATTGAACCGGTTTCTGTCACAGAGGTGTTTGCGGGATTGCCAGAGAGCATTTCCACACCCGAGTTAAATCTCGGATTCGCCCAGGAAGGCGACAATTTTGCGCTGATGGATAAGCTAACTGAGCAGGCCGATTTTGCAGATGCCAAGCTGGTGGATATTGATGGTTTACGGGTTGAGTTTGAAGATGGCTGGGGTCTGGTCAGACCTTCCAATACGACCCCCTCTCTGGTGTTCCGTTTCGAGGCGGACAACGAGGCGGCCTTGAAGCGGATACAGCAGCAGTTTCATGACTGGTTGATCGGTACGGATCCTGAACTAAAACTGCCTTTCTAAGCGACCAGTCGCTCAGTAACCGAATCGTTAGTGGGGCTGGCTTGCAGTCGGTCTGGTGTACCAGTGCAGCGTGTATCTGGTATGTGTAATTATTTATTTTGATAGTGAAAGAGAGCATGAGTTTATCACCTGAATCAGCACACAACGTGGCCCACGTTTTGACAGAGGCGTTGCCCTATATCAAACGTTTCCGGGGCAAGACCGTGGTGATTAAATACGGTGGCAATGCCATGACTGAAGCGGAGCTTAAAGATGGCTTTGCCCGGGATGTGGTGTTGATGAAACTGGTCGGCATCAATCCCGTGGTTGTGCATGGCGGAGGGCCACAGATTGGCAACCTGCTTAACCGACTGGGCAAAGAG
>JAPHUG010000489.1 GCA_026197195.1 Sedimenticola sp. | reverse complement strand
TTGGGATGATGATCCTGCCTGGGTTGATAAATTTCGTACCACTTTGAAAAGACTTCGGGCAACCTTTACTCCCCATATAAAGAGCAATCTGGATGAACCGGTAACGTTAGGAAATTTAGGACTTGGTACCGTAAGATCGCTGGAAGCCTATGAGCGCTTTTCTGGGTTAAATTTCGCAGGCCGAACAGTGGCCTCCTATGCCCGTCATTTCCCATTTGTATATACCTCCGATTCAGATTTAGAAAGAAAAGATGTTTCAATTAGTCCAACAGCACACCTGTTCTTTTTAGAAGAGGAAGCTGTCGTTTTTTCAGAAGAGGGTAGTATTTTATCTTCACTCAACACGGCGGCTACTTATGTCTGGTGTGCCCTAAAAGAGAACCTTAATCAAGAAGAAATAATCCAAGGATTGACACGAATTTGCGAAATAGATCCTGGTTCAGCTAAGCGACAGTATCAGTCACTCCTTAGCCATTTCGATGGGTTGGGCTTTTTGAGTCAGCCCGCCTCAGATCATTTGATTGAGTCTGAATCAACAGATGAACCTGAACAGAGGAGAGTTTCTAAAGGGATTGAGAGAGCGTGGTACCGAAAACGGTCTTATCGTCTTTTTGGGAGCTGTTTCCTTATCTGTTTCTCAACCGATGAGGCTGAGAATTGGGGTCACGCACCGCTAGCTCATTTGGAATTAAATGAGCACTGCAATCCAGATTTCGTGATTCGCTTAATAAATACAGACGTGGGCTATGCGTTGTATGTGGATGACGTGTGGATTATAGAAGTTGACCATATAAATAAGATAATTCCACAATTAAAGTTCAGCTTAATGCGAAGTGCCATTCACAACTATGATTACTCTTTACACTTGCATGCGGGAGCCATTTCTAACGGAAAATTAGGATTGATACTGCCCGGACAGAAAGGTAGCGGTAAAACGACCCTTGTTTCCAGTCTTCTTGCACGGGGATATTCGTACTTGTCTGATGAAGTTGTGCTTCTTGATCGGGGAGATTGTGCTGTTCGCCCGTTCCCTATCTCGTTATGTGTGAAAAGCCCTGGGGTGGAGCTGCTATCATCTATCTATCCTGAGCTAGTAAATCTACCGGTTTATCAGCGAGAAGATGGGGAAGCTGTACGTTATCTTTTGCCACCCGCTTCAGCAAGAAGTGAGAATATCAAAACGCCAATTCGATATATGGTTTTCCCACGCTACAGGGCGGATGCGAAAACAGCCCTCTATCCGATTAAGCGTGTTGATGCACTAAAGCGTTTGCTCGATGATTGCCAGTCGATTCCTAAGCCGCTAACCCTGGACGATGTGCGTGACATCATTGAGTGGCTTAAGACAGTAGAGTGCTATGAGTTGCCCCATTCGGACCTGGAACAAGCATCTGGCTGTTTGGAAGGGCTACTGTCTTTGGATGCCTAGCGTTTTCCAATCAGTTCGATCGGATAACCATCCGGATCTTCAACAAAGGCAATGATGGTGGTGCCCGCATTCATCGGGCCCGCCTCTCGCAGTAGGGTCCCTCCGCTGGCTTTAATGCGCGCGGCGGCCTGGTAGACATCATCCACCTCAATCGCAATATGGCCATAGGCGGTACCTATCTCATACTGTGTTACTCCCCAGTTGTAGGTCAGTTCAATAACGGTCTGGTCTGACTCTTTACCATAGCCGAGGAACGCAAGGGTAAATTCACCCTCGGGATAATCTTTCTGCCTGAGCAGTGTCATACCCAGTATGTTGGTGTAGAAGTCAATGGCGCGTTGCAGATTGCCGGTACGCAACATGGTATGCAGTATTCTCATGATCTCTATAGGCCTTTCTATTAATTGAATGTCAAGTTAGTCGCCATTGCCATCATTTGGCAGGGGTGTCTCATCCTCTTCACGGAGCCTGATGGGGGTGGAGTTTTCTGGTCTTTTTCCCGTGGTATCAGCATAGTAGGCGCGGATTTTATCCATGTCAGCGTGTAGATTGCCTGTAGGCCGAAGGGTGAGCCCGACCCGCGCTGTCTTGGTGCGAAAATCCAGGGAGCCACAGACGATAGGGACCCCTGCCGCCTGGGCGATTCGGTAAAAGCCGGATTTCCAATACGCCCGCTTTCCGCGTGTGCCAGAGGGGGTGATCAGCAACACTTGGTGTTCGGCCTCTGCCAGCTGTTTTGCCAGCTGCTCTGCAACGCCTGCTGGATGTGCACGATCAACCCCGATACCACCCAACCAACGCATAAACCCACCGAACGGCCAGCGAAACAGCGTGTCCTTGCCGACCCAGGAGATTCGTAATCGAAAAACATAGAGGGTGGCGAGACCGATCGGAAAGTCCCAGTTGCTGGTATGTGGGGAGCCAATCATTAGAAACTTTTTCTCGGCCGGAAGCTCTCCCTCAACCTTCCAGCCCATCAGGGTGAGCAGGATGCGCCCTACCCAGTATTTGATGAGTCCGGAAGGGTTGCTCTGGTGGGTTATTTTCGGACTTAACATTTAATCTTCAATCGAGCCGAGATCAAATAATATACCCTGGCTGCTAACGCCGAGATGTTTTTCTCCCGCTTTATCGAACAGCTCACCAAGCTCAACCATCTCCATATAAACCGCGCGATTGATTAAGCCATCCAGGTTGTCGCGACAATGGATATAGGGGCGAGGTTCACCCGTTGTAGGGTCAAACTCGACCCGAATGGGGTGGTTGGCATCAGCGATGACCTGTTCACCGAGGTTGGTGGTGAAAAGCAGGGCAAGCTGTTCCTGTTCGGTGATTTGCTCAACTTGTGTAATCACAAAGGGGGCATCATCCACCTGGATATGCATCTTTTCGGCCGGGGTCAGCAGATAGTAATTGCCATCGGCCTCTCTCCTCAGCACACTGGAAAATAGCTTGACCAGGCTGAGGCGCTGAAAAGGTCTTCCTTCGTGATACCAGGTGCCATCATGGGCAATACGGATATCTATCTCACCACAGTGCTGGGGATGCCAGGGCTTTTTCGCGCTGCTGCCGGCCTCTTTGGATTGAATTTCTGCTAACAGGTTATCAAGTCTGGACATGGTGTTTATTTCTTCTGCAACTAAAGTCAGTCAATCGCTTATTGGTTAAAGCGTAGTTGAGAATCCCTTCCTTAATACCACAGCAGGGCTAGCCATTCAGTCGCTTACGCATAAGGGTGGCGTTTGCCGGGCAGATATGAGAAAACTCCTCTGTCCTCCTGATCGTTTCAGGTGTCTGTTTTCGTTCGATGATCTGAAAGCCCAGTTGTTCAAAGAAAGGGCTTGCCGTGGTCGTCAGCAGGTAGAGATGCGTGATCCCCAGTTGATGGGCTTTCTGCTCTATATACTTGACTAACTGGCGGCCCAGTCCCTGCGCCCGATAGTCAGGTTTGACCATCAGCGAACGTACCAGTGCTTCATGGTCAAAGCACTCCAGACCAATCAGCGCAACCGTTTCAGATTGGTTTTCGATAAAATAGAAACAGGCAGAAGAGCCCTCGTCAATATCATCGGTCGGTAAATCGACGGATGCGAGCAGTTGTTTGATCTGCGCGACATCTTGGGCAGGTATAATCTTCATCTTTAAATCCTGTCAATCGTGTTTGGGATAGTAGCCTATTTGTATGGAATCGGCACTTATCCCGGATTGATCCCAAGAGTTATTTGCACCATGTCCCTGCCCTGGCTGTTATGGAAAAAAGAGAGTAAGGCGACCCTGCTGCTGGCCGGGCCGCTAGTGGTGGCACAGCTGTTACAAGTGGGTATGGGCTTTATTGACACTGTCATGGCGGGCCGCATGGGGGCAGCAGAGCTGGCTGCGGTCGGGCTGGGCTCATCCCTTTGGGCGTTGATGCTGCTGGGTTGTATTGGCGCGGTTATGGCGATCTCGCCGCTGGTGGCTCATCTTAATGGGGCAGGCAATGATGCGGCCATTGCGGGCGAGTTTCACCAGGGGCTCTGGGTGGCCATTCTGGTGGGTATCCTCGCGGTGCCTATAACCTATGGGCTTGCGGCGCTACTCCCATTACTGGACGTGGATCCGGAGATTGCGCCGTTGGCGCGTGAATATCTTGAAATGAGTGCCTGGGGAATGCCTGGGCTCTGTCTCTATCTTGCCCCGCGTTATCTGAACGAAGGGCTAAGTAATACCAAACCGGTTATGTTGGTTCAGTTTCTACTGCTGCCGCTGAATATTCTGGGTAATTATCTGTTTATGTTTGGAAACGGAGGCTTCCCCGCCATGGGCGCGACGGGTGCGGCCCTGTCAACGGCGATCGGCCTTTGGCTGGGTGCTGCGATGATGTTTGGTTATCTCCGGTATGCCCAGCGTTTTACCGCTCTGGCACTCTTTAATCGATATCATCCTCCTCATCCCAGAGAGATGTGGCGTATTCTCAAACTGGGCTTACCGATAGCGGTTGCCATCATCATGGAGGTGGGTATGTTCAGTGCTGTGGCGGTGTTGATGGGTACACTGGGTAAGGTGGAGATGGCCGCGCATCAGATTGCGGTCAACTATGCGGGCCTGATGTTTATGCTGCCGTTGAGTATTGCGCAGGCGATCACTATTCGTGTGGGTCATGCCGCAGGTGCGGGTGACAGGCGGCTGGCTGTAACGCGGGGCTGGCTGGGTGTATTGATGTCAGGTGCCATTATGGCGATGTCAGCCACGGTTTTACTGGTATTTCCAAACCAGATAGTCGCACTCTATACGGGAGATGCAGAGGTTACGGCCATGGCCCTATCTTTGTTGTTTGCCGCTGCGCTGTTTCAATTTTCTGATGGACTGCAGGTGGCGGCATCGGGCGCGCTGCGGGGATTGAAAGATACGGCGATCCCCATGGTGATCACCGTCGTGGTCTATTGGGCAGTGGGCTTTCCTGTAGCCTGGTTTGTTGGGATTACATGGGGATTGGGGCCACAAGGGTTGTGGGGAGGATTGGTGGTTGGGTTAACGGGTGCGGCTATCCTGCTGAATCTGCGTTTTTACATGCTCAGCCGAAGAGTGCCAGAAACCCACAATCTGTAGGGCGTAAAGCCATTGAGTCTGTTCAATCTGCGTAGAGGAGGCGCTTTCGGGTCTTCCTGGAACAGAAAAAACGGTGCACAGGCGTCATCCCTGACGACACAACGGATGATCCCGTTTTGCTATGGGGCTTAAGTCACCCGGCTAAAGAGAGCCACAGGGTCAAAGGCTTTTTCCATCAAACAGGGTGATGTTCAAGGTAAATGGATCCACCTCTTCGACACAGCCGAGGTTGATTCTGAAATGGCCGGGCATCCGCAGGGTTTCATGGAACGGATAGATGCCGCACTGCTTACAGAAATAGTGCTTTGCGACACCGCTGCCAAATTGATAAAGCCCGAGACCTCCTGGCTTGGCGTCAATAACAAGCTCTTTTGCGGCCAGGGTAAAGTCGGACATGACAGCGCCTTTACGCCTGCAGATGGAGCAGTTGCAGTGCAGGCCGGAGTGGATATCGTCATGCTCAAAGGTGAAGTGAATATCGCCACAGTGGCAGCTGCCGTTATAGGTTTTCATGTTATTTCCGCTCCTCAGGGATTGTCTGGCCGGGCTGCTGGTTTTCAGACGAAAACAAATACTGCTGCAACTGTACCAGATCAATCCCGCTTTGATTGCCATGTGCTAGAGTTACCACTGTATGGAAACCTAGTGAGAATTGTAAAGTGTTTCGGGACAGGCATTCCATTCGTCTCCGGCTTTACAGGTGATCGGTACGATTTATTCGTATCTGTTGTTGTGGAGTATTTCGCGATGTCTGAGCGAGTTAATGGCGTGCGTGATCAGGTGATTGCGGCCTTGAGTTACCCGCGGTTGTTAATGGAACAAGAGGTGAAAGCGCAGGCCTGTGAGCAACATTACCAGTTCAATGAAACGGTAGAGGCGTGTAATGACTGCCTCTATGTCTTGGAGTGCCAGTCCAACAGTGACCGGCTGTCGGTAGAAAATCTACACCAGGCTTCATCCAGCGAGCTAAGTAAACTGCTCTCATTCGGTTACGAATATGTCAGTTATCAACTGTCGCGTGATGATCATGAGACAGCCCAGTGTGACTGTCAGTCCTGTGGGTGGATTAGGGATGTGGCCCCGTTACTGGATTCAGTCTGAGAGGTCAGCCTGGTTAAACAGTCTCCGGCTCCAATCATCAGCTATGCCTCGCGCGATCCAGTTTGAAGCGTGTCGTCGCCACCCCTCTGACAGAGACGGGTGGTCGGCTAGAATCCGTAATTTTCCCTCGTTATAGGGTTGGTTGTAGAGTGTATCCAGACAGGTTCTGACACTGAGCCCGGCCGGTGCTACCTGTTGTCGTTTCAGGCTATCCCCTTGTTTGACGTTACCCGGCTGAAGGACCCGAAACAGCCAGCCTGTCTTCCCCGTGGTTTGCATGACCAAAGACATCTGATCATAGCCAAATCGTATGTTCAGTTTGAAGCAGGGTGATCGAGGTTGGCTGACCTGGATCACGGCTTCACCCAGGGTGAAGATATCGCCTATATGAACCTGCTCTTCGATCAACCCGCTATCAGACAGGTTTTCGCCGAATGCCCCTGGCTCAAAAAGTGTGGGTGAGGGGGCTAACCCCAGGGCTTGCCAGAAGCCTTTCCAGTAGGCGAAGTGCTCCTGGGGATAGTAATGCAGTGCACGCTCGGAACCGCCATGATGGCGTTGATCAGCTTGCTGATCACCCTGCAGTCCCTCTTCTGTGCATAGCACCAGGTCTTTAATGGGTTTTTTATGGATGGCACTGTGAGTAGCACTGTGGGTATCAGGTGTGAGAGGTGCGGTGACACCCGTTAAGATCAACGTACTCATAAGTTCAGATAGTCGTCAGGGGTTATTGGTTCGGCTTATAAAATCCGTTTGGATTTCCAGTAAGCCGATTGCCAGTAAGGATTTCCCAGCTCTGAGATCATGACACCTTGACTCTTAGAGGCATGCAGGAAGCGATCATTGTCCAGATAGATACCGACATGACGGGTATAGCCATTGATCCTGAAGAATACCAAGTCACCGGTTATCAATTCACGCTGGTTTACATTTAGGCCTGATCGGGCCTGTTGCTCCGTTGTTCGGGGCAGGGCAACACCCAGCTTGTCCTGATAGGTGAGCTGAACAAATCCGGAGCAATCAATACCCCGTTTACTCTGGCCACCGAGCTGATAAGGGGTCCCTTGCCACTCCTGATGTTGCTGGTAGAGCGTATCAAGCAGATCGTGCTCACCACTGTTTAGTGTTGTGGTATCAGCCTGTCGAATGGGCGAATGGGGGGTGCGTCGCTCAGTTGTGGTACAGGCCGCGAGAAGGGCGACCAGCAGCGCCAACGTAATGTGTCTGATCATTCTGGGTTACCTTTCATGCTCTTACAATCAGCATAGCAAGGAACTGGCCGATGTGAAGCGAAGGCCTGAAGCGGCTTACGAAAATGATGAACCGGTCTCAGCATGGGTTAGCCATTGCAAGAAAGCGGGAACATCCGGCGATGACTCTTCCGGTGCCCAATCGGCAAAATGGCAGGCCGCCTCCGGGTTAAAAGGACCCTGTTTGACCTCAAGGATGATCGATTGTTTGTCGACCGGATAAAGGGTATGCCAGGTGCCGGGTGAGAGCTCGATGCCCATCGTGTGGTTTCGCTCAGAGAGGATCAGACGCTGTTTGACACGACCCTCCTCATCAAAAACGATCAGACAGGTCTCACCCTGCACTCCGAGGATCAACTCCCATTGATGTGTTTGTGTATGGGCGTGAGGTCGTACATAGGTCCCTTTCAAAAGGCCAATGCAGACGCGTTGAACGGGCTCGTCATAGCTCTGATGCAGATTATGATGGGCCCTTCTCCTTGGCGATGCTGCCGCGCGCTGTATCAACTGGTCATAGAGCGATTGATCAATCAGCTGGCTCATTGTCTTCGGTTGTTAGCTGTTTGTCTGATACCTTGCCTTTAATGGCCCAGGCCCGCGCGCGGAGTTTTATCGAGCCATCTGTCGCAATGGGCAGGCGCGTCTTCAGCAGATCCCGCAGGGCACTCTGTTCAGACTCTTTCTGTGAAAGGAGATAGGTGGGTGCGGTTCCCTGTCCGGCCTGGAACGGGGCCCAGAATTGGTCGAAGTCGGGGAATTGCTGCACGATCTCAATGGAGGTGACGGCAATATCATTCAGGCCGGCAGTAGTGAACAGCTCTCTGAGCGCGGGCTTGTTGCAGTCATCATAGCGTTTGCCTTCATGCATCACATCCGCCATCAGGTTCAGTTCAACGGCGGCTTCCCAGAAATAGTTGAGCATCTCCATGCCGCCGGAGTAGTCCCAGACATAGGCCGCTATAGTGCCGTTTTCAGCCGTGACGCGAACCATCTCGCTAAGGACTTTATCCGGTTCGGGCGGAAGATTGAGCAGGAGCCCGGAGACACAGATATCCACCGCATTATCATCGACGGGTAGTGCCATGGCATTACCCACCTGCAGTTGAACATCTTTGCGTAATCGCATCTGTGCGGTTTTAATAAAGCTTTCCGACTGGTCAACCGCAATCAGTTCAGCAGGCTTGTAGTGATTGAGTATCAGGTCGCTCAAGGTGCCGGTGCCGATACCAACGTCCAGCCATCTAAGCCCCTCCTCGGGTTCTAGCCATTCCAGGAATTGCCCTGCGATGAGGCGACTCCAGCGACCCATATAGAGTTCATAGGCATCAGCCGATTCCCAAGTTACTTTCATATCGGTAAAACTCCAGAATAGAATATCCGCTTTACCTAAGTTTGTACTAACCAGTACGTTTGTGGAAGTCCATTCTTCTGTTGTCGTCGTGAATATAGACAATCAGTCGCAGGATTGATCAGGCCTCTTCCCCCTCAAGCGCAGCCAGCTCTTTTGCGGTCGTAGAAATCCCCAAGTCATGCAGGATGCTGAATAGCGCTGGTACGACAAGGAGAACCAGCAGGGTGGTGGTCAGCAGACCAAATACAATACTGGTGGCGAGGGGGACGAGTACCTGTGCCTGCATGCTCTTCTCCAGCAACAGGGGAATGAGCCCTGCGATCGTGGTGATGGAGGTGAGGAGTACCGCCCTGAATCGGTCGCGACTGGCCATCTTGGCCGCCTCTACGATGTGATAACCCTCTTTGACCCGAAGCTTGAGAAACTCCACCAGCAGGATGGAATCATTTACTACAATACCCGCCAGTGAGGTGAAACCGATAATGCCGGGCATGGTCAGGCTGAGTCCCATCAGGAGATGACCCCAGATGACACCAATCAGGGCCAGTGGGATGATGGCCATCACTATCAGGGGCTCGACGTAGCTGCGGAACTGGAAGCTGAGCAGGATAAAGATACCGACAAGCCCGATACTGAAACCACGCAACATGGAGCTGCCGGTCTTTGCGCTCTCCTTGGATTCGCCTTCCACCGCGACCTCAATCCCGGGGTAACGGGACAGCAGCTCAGGCAGGAAGTTGGCGCTGGTATGGTTGATCACTTCCCGTGCATTGGCGATGCGGGTGTCCAGGTCACCCTGGATCGTCACCGTTCGTACCCCATCAACACGCTGAATGCGGGAGTAACCACGGGACTCCTGAATATGGGCCACGGTGCTGAG
>JAPHUG010000464.1 GCA_026197195.1 Sedimenticola sp. | reverse complement strand
TACCGGGTCAGGCACTGGGGTGTCATGAGTTTCTGGGGGAGCTGGCCCTCTCGGGTACTCTGCGGCCAGTGAAGGGTGTGCTGCCTGTGGCTTTGGCTGCTCGAGATGCCGGTCGCGGCCTGATTCTCCCCGAGGAGTGTGCCGAGGAAGCGGCCCTGGTGAACGACCTGCCTATTCATCCAGCCAATCACTTGCTGGCTGTTTGCAAACATCTGATACGGGAACAGGGCATCCCGCCCTATGAACGGTCAACCACCGCAGTTAACAGCGCCGATTCACAACCTGATCTTGCTGAAGTGCGAGGCCAGGAACACGCCAAGCGTGCCCTGGAAATCGCCGCCGCAGGCAACCACAGTCTGCTGATGATCGGCCCTCCGGGTACAGGCAAGTCGATGCTTGCCTGTCGCCTGCCGGGCATCCTCCCATCCATGACTGAGCAAGAGTCACTGGAGACAGCCGCTATTCGCTCTATCAGCAATCTGGGTTTTTCTGCCGCTGACTGGCAGCAACGCCCTTTCCGTTCACCTCACCATACCGCCTCCGGTGTCGCGTTGGTGGGCGGCGGTAGTAATCCCCGACCGGGCGAGATCTCATTGGCTCACAACGGTGTGTTGTTTCTGGACGAACTGCCCGAGTTCGACCGTAAAGTGCTGGAGGTCCTTAGGGAGCCACTGGAGAGTGGCCAGGTCACCATCTCCCGCGCCGCACGGCAGGAACAGTTCCCGGCCCGCTTTCAGCTGATTGCCGCAATGAACCCCTGCCCTTGCGGTCACCTCGGTGACACCAGCGGGAGAAACTGCCGTTGTACGGGTGATCAGGTGGCACGCTACCGGGGGCGAATCTCTGGCCCGCTATTGGATCGCATCGACATGACCATAGAGGTCCCTCGTCTTCCCACGCAAGCACTTGGCCAGCAATCCAATACACAGGAAACCAGCCACTCCGTACGCAACCGTGTCGAGAAAAGCCGACAGATACAACTGACCCGCAATGGCTGCCCCAATGCCCAGTTGGCTGGCCGACTGTTGGAAAACAGCTGTCTGGTGACGCCCCAATCCCGTGCCCTGATTGAGCGAGCCATGGATCAGCTGGGGCTCTCTGCCCGTGCCTATCATCGTATCTTGCGACTGGCGCGGACCATTGCCGACATGGAGGCCTCGGAGGCGATCCTCTCCACCCATATCGGCGAAGCAATCAGCTACCGTAGCCTGGATCGTCAAACAGGTACTGCTGCCTGACCCGTAACCTTTGTTTACACACGGCCGTCATATTCTGACTACACTGGATACTAAGTGTTGGATAAAAGACGTTGCGGGGTGGCGTATGAAGGTTCGTATCTTATTGATTCTAGGAGTCCTGGGTGCGCTTTTGACCTCAACAGGCAACGCCATAGCGGATCACAAAGATTGTGGCAGCCCCTTCTCCCACACCAGCAAATACTCACCCGAACGGATGCGTCAGGTAGCGGAAAACTGTGGAGAGACCGCTATCGCCAACCTCTTCTACAACCGCGCCTACCACGCCGAGTTGCTGGAAAAGTTCCAGGTAATCAATCGACTGCAATCCCACCAGCCGAACCATGACCTGACCCATTATCATACCCAGCGCATCTTCATTGCCCTCTCTGAAGCCTTCGCCAAACGCGCCTGGGAACAGGGCCATCAACAGGCCATCACCCACCTCAACCAAAACTACGACCGCTCCATTGAGATAGCCGAGCACCAACTCAAAGGGTATGACGTTCTGGCCGCCAAGCCCTGAATCCAGCACCACAATAAACGGCCACTGCACCTCCCGCTCGACCCAATAACGCGGTAGAATCCGCCGCCATGCTACGATTTGACAAACTCACCCTGCGCCGGGGCATCAAGCCCCTGTTTAGCGATGCCACCTTTATTGTCCATCCAGGACAGCGGGTAGGCTTGACCGGCGCCAACGGGACAGGTAAATCCAGCCTTTTTGCACTGATAAAGGATCAGCTTCACGCCGATTCCGGGGATTTTTATCGTCCTAAGGACTGGGTGATCGCCCATGTAGCCCAGGAGACCCCGGCCGACCCCCGCAGCGCCCTTGACTATGTCCTGGATGGCGATGCCGAGCTTCGCCAAATCGAGCGGCTGTTGGCGGAGGCCGAGGCAGCCCACCAGGGCGAGCAGGTGGCTGACTTGCATAACAAGCTGGATATCATCGGCGGGTACACCGCGCAATCCCGTGCTGCCCGCCTGATCCATGGCCTTGGATTCAAACCCGACGAAGAGTTCAACCCGGTCAACAGCTTCTCGGGCGGCTGGCGCATGCGACTCAACCTGGCCCGGGCACTGATGTGCCGCTCGGATCTGTTGCTACTCGACGAACCCACCAATCACCTGGATCTGGATGCCGTCATCTGGCTTGAGGAGTGGCTGAAAAGTTATACCGGCACGCTGTTGTTGATCTCCCATGACCGGGATTTCCTGGATGCGGTGACCAGCCATATTGCCCATATCGAACAGGAACGCATGACCCTCTATACCGGCAACTACTCTGCCTTTGAGCGGATAAGGGCCGAACGCTTGGCCAACCAGCAGTCCGCCTTTGAGAAGCAGCAGCGGGAAGTGGCGCATATCCGCAGTTATGTGGATCGTTTCCGAGCCAAGGCCACCAAGGCCCGCCAGGCCCAGAGCCGACTCAAGGCGCTGGAGCGGATGGAACTCATCGCCCCGGCCCATGTGGATTCACCTTTCCATTTCAGCTTCAAGAAGCCTGAAAAGACCCCCAACCCGCTGTTGAAACTGCTGGAGTCGTCCGCCGGTTATGGAGAAAAGCAGATTCTTAACCGGGTCAATATGAACCTCTCCCCGGGCGAACGCATCGGCCTGCTGGGGCCCAATGGCGCCGGTAAATCGACCCTGATCAAACTGCTTGCCGGCGAACTGATACCGAGCGGTGGTAAACGGGAAACCGCCCAGGACATCAAGATCGGTTACTTTGCCCAGCACCAACTGGACCAGCTCAACCCGGAAGAGAGCGCGCTGGCCCATCTGCTCAGGCTTGATCCCAAGGCGACCGAACAGTCCATGCGGGACTTCATCGGCGGGTTTGGCTTTCAAGGTGAGCGGGCCGAGAGCCCGGTGGCGCCCTTCTCCGGGGGTGAGAAGGCCCGTTTGGTTCTGGCGCTACTGGTTTATCAACGCCCCAATCTATTGCTACTGGATGAACCGACCAACCACCTGGATCTGGAGATGCGGCACGCCCTCAGCCAGGCCTTGCAGGACTTTGAAGGGGCCATGGTCGTGGTCTCCCATGATCGTCACCTGCTGCGCACCACCACAGACGAGCTGCTGCTGGTACAGGGTGGTAATGTGGATGAGTTTAAAGGGGATCTGGACGAGTATCCCCGTTGGCTGGCGGATAATCGGAATGCTGATCTTCGCAAGGATCGCAATAGTGGCGAGAGTGAACACAGCGCCGCAGCCAGGAAGGATAAAAAACGCCTGGAGGCCGAGCGCAGAAAACAGCTGCAACCCCTGCGCAAACAGGTCCAGCAACTGGAAAAGCGACTCGATACACTCAACCAGCAATCCGCTGATCTGGAGGCCGCACTATCCGATCCTGCCATTTATGAGGCCAGCCAGAAGGGGCAACTGAAAAAACTGCTGGATGATAAAACCCAGGTCACCCAGGCACTGAATGAGACAGAAGAGCAGTGGCTGTCAGCCTGTGAAGCACTGGAAAACACGGAGCATCTGTTGGCCACTGGGGTCTCCTGATTTAGCCAGGCAGTAAATAAAGCAACCAGCTGCAGATACCCCGGGTATAATTCAGACACGCCCCATCACAACGGTAAACTCATGAAACTTCTCATACGCAACCTCCCGCGCACCACCTCGGAAGAGGAGCTGCGCGCCCTGTTTGAACCTTATGGTGCGATTCAGTCCTGCACAATCGTCACCGACAAGGAGACGGGCATCTCAAAGGGTTTCGGCTTTATCAGCATGCCCAAACCCGGTGAAGCCAAAGCGGCTGCCAAGACCCTCAACGGTCACGACCTGGCCGGCAATAAAATTCGGGTTAAGAAGGCCGACGCCTAGCCACCCGCTTTCGGACGCCCTTACACCATGCTCAGCTATCGTCACGCCTTTCATGCCGGTAATTTTGCCGACGTGCTGAAACATCTGGTCCTGGCAAAGACCCTCGATTATATGATCGAGAAACCCGCTCCGATCCGCTATATCGACACCCACGCAGGCAGTGGGTGTTATCGGATTAACAGTGCCATGAGTGAAAAAACCGGTGAATACGCGGCCGGTGCCGGGGCACTTCAAGCGGGGTTACTGAAAGGGGCATTTGCCCCCTACGGCGCACTACTGAAGCGCCATCAGGCAACGGGCCATTATCCCGGTTCACCCCAGATTGCTGCCGATATGCTGAGACCGCAGGACCAGCTCTATCTGCATGAGATGCACCCGACTGATTTTTCACTACTGCAAAAATGGGCCGCGCAGGACCGCCGCATCCGGGTGGCACAGAGCGATGGCCATCAGGCGATGCGATCGCTTCTTCCCGCCATTAAGGGGCGAGCATTTGTATTAAT
>JAPHUG010000456.1 GCA_026197195.1 Sedimenticola sp. | reverse complement strand
CACATATTCAATCTATCGGCCATATTGGAAAAAACTTTCCCAATTGATCCAACTCCAGATGACAAGCCGCTTTTTAGGGTATATTGGGCTTGAACGGTAAAGAAGACTCATGAGTCATACCACTGAAATCAATGGACGCTATGATGATGGAAAATGGTGTACCAAAAGTTGAATTAGGGATGCTACATTCAGAGGGCCTAGAGCCAGGAAGCCTACTGCAACGCCTCATAGTGCTGCAGCAAAAACATCGCTTTATTCCCGAGCAAGAAATTACCCGGCTTGCCCACACCTGTAACGTGACTGAGGCCCAAATCACCGGCGTGATTGAGTTTTACAGTTTCCTGCACACCTCACCCCGAGGTGAATATGACATCCTGGTCAGCGATAACATTACTGATCAGATGCAGGGTAGTCATCTATTGGCCGACCTACTCTCTAAAGGGCTTGGTGTTGCCCTTGGCACCACAAGGAACGATCTTCGTGTCAGCCTGGACTATACCTCCTGCATCGGCATGGGTGACCAGGGGCCAGCCGCGTTGATCAACGGCCAAACGATTACCCGCCTGACCCCCTCCCGGATTCATCAAATAGTGCAGCTGATCGAGGCATCCACCCCCCTTAGTCAGTGGCCTGACGCCTTTTTCCAGGTGGACGCAAAGGCCCTCCGCAGCGACCTTCTGCTTAAAAGTGACTTCTCACCGGGTGCCGCCCTTAGTAGCTGCCTGGAACAGGGGCCAACATCCATCTTCAACCGACTTGAACAGGCCGGACTGAGGGGGTGTGGGGGAGCCGGTTTCAGTACCGCAGCAAAGTGGCGGTTCTGCGCATCCGCGGCAGGCGAACAGCGGGTTGTGGTCTGTAATGCGGATGAGGGGGAACCAGGCACCTTCAAAGATCGCTTTCTACTCCAGTCCCATGCTGATCGTTTGATTGAGGGCATGACGCTCTGTGCCGCCGCTGTTGGTGCCGGAATCGGTTTCATCTACCTTCGGGGCGAGTATCGCTATCTTCTGGAGTCACTGCAGACGACCCTTGATAAACGCCGCAATGAGGGCTTACTTGGTCCCGCCATTCTCGGTCAGGAGGGATTTGATTTTGATATCAGCATCCACCTCGGAGCCGGCGCCTATATCTGTGGTGAAGAGTCAGCCCTTATTGAATCACTTGAGGGGAAACGGGGTATCCCCCGTTCCCGTCCACCGTTCCCGGTCAGCCAGGGTTATCTTAATTACCCGACCGTTGTGAACAATGTGGAGACCTTCTGCAATGCCGCGATGATCATCCAACAGGGTGTCGACTGGTACCGATCGATAGGTACAACCACTTCACCCGGCAGCAAACTGCTCAGCATTTCGGGCGACTGTGACCGACCGGGGATCTATGAATTTCCCTTCGGCACCACTATCAGTGACATCCTGAATCAGTGCGGCGCCCATCAAACAATGGCCGTTCAGGTGGGTGGCGCGGCGGGCCGGTTGATTGCTGCCACAGAATTCCATCGCACCATCGCCTTTGAAGACATTCCCACCGGTGGCTCGTTTATGGTCTTTAATCAGAGTCGCGAGCTTTTACGGGCCATTGAAAATTTCACCCAGTTCTTCAAGCATGAGAGTTGTGGCTTCTGTACGCCCTGCCGGGTCGGTAGCTCGCTTTTGGTAAAACAGCTCAACAAAGTGATGGTGGGCCATGCAACGACCAAGGATCTTGAAGAGATGAGCATTCTCGGCAGCCTGATGCAGAAGACCAGCCATTGCGGACTGGGGCAAACCGCCGCCAATCCCATACTCGATGGCCTGGGTAAGTTTCCTCACCTGTTCCAGTCAAGGCTACGGGCCACCCGTTTCGAGCCCGCTTTTGATCTGGACGCCTCCCTTGAAGAGGCCCGTCAACTGACCGGGCGTGATGATCCAGACGCCCATCTGGAAGGGGGCGGCGTATGAGCAATCACTTCACACTCGATGGAGTCACTGTCCCCTTCACCACAGGGCAGACCATTATGGATGCCGCCCTGAAGGCCGGTATTTATATACCCCATCTCTGTCACAACCCGGAGTTCACGCCGCACGGTAGCTGCCGACTCTGCACGGTGAGTGTCAATGGTCGTAATGTAGCAGCCTGCACCACACCTGCGGCAGATAATATGCAGGTAGAGAACGAAACCCATGAACTCACCACGCAACGCCGTTTATTATTGAAGCTGCTATTTGTCGAGGGCAATCATGCCTGCCCCGCCTGCGAGAAGAGTGGCGCCTGCCAGCTACAGGCCGTGGCCTATCACTGCGGTATGCTGGCACCTGAGTTTATCCACTTCTACCCGAAACGCGCGGTGGATGCCTCTCATAAAGAGACCCTCATTGACTTCAATCGCTGTATCCTCTGTGAACTCTGCGTCAGGGCCAGCCTGGATGTGGACAAGAAAAACGTTTTCGCGATCAGCGGTCGCGGCATTCATTCACATCTGACCATTAACTCACCCAGTGGAAAACTGGGTGATTCTGACTTCACCACCAGTGACAAGGCGGCCCGGGTCTGTCCGGTCGGTGCCATTCTGCCGAAACATAAGGGCTACAACAAACCGATCGGCAAACGTCTCTATGATCAGTCCTCCATCAGTCAGGTAGGAGATGTTGCACAACACCAGGAGGCCGCGGATGAGTAACCCGATCAAGGTCGCTACTGCCTCGCTGGCCGGCTGCTTCGGTTGCCATATGTCGCTTCTGGATATTGATGAACGACTGATTGATCTGGTGGGACACATTGAGTTTGACCGAACCCCGCTCACAGACATAAAAAAGATTGGCCCCTGTGATGTCGGCCTGATAGAGGGCGGTGTCTGTAATGCAGAGAATGTCGAGGTATTG
>JAPHUG010000144.1 GCA_026197195.1 Sedimenticola sp. | reverse complement strand
CAGCGCGTTCGATGAAGATCGATGTTGCTCTTTCCAATTCGTTTGGCTTTGGTGGTACGAACGGCACTTTGGCCTTCCGCCGTATAACGGATTGAAATAACGGAACGGAGTTGCTCCGTGTCCCGCTTTGATAAAAAACGCCTCCTTGCCAGGCGTTTTTTATTTTTCGATGGGTAATTGTGTACGTTACAATCAGGGCAACGATTGACTATCCATATATTCCAGGGGATTTTTACTTGCTGATCAATGGGAAGCCTGAAACGAGTGTCTCAGCAGATGACCGTGGAATTCAATACGGTGACGGGCTGTTTGAGACCCTGGCTGTTCGAGATGGACGTCCCTGTTTGTGGCACTATCATTTGGAGCGGCTTCACAATGGCTGTCAGCGACTCAATATCCCCCTTCCGAATGAATCACTACTCTATGATGAGCTCATTAGAGAGATTGGCGAACAGAGCCAAGGGGTAGTGAAGGTCATTGTGACACGGGGCCCGGGGGGCAGAGGATACCGGCCACCACAGGAGAGCTCAGCCACACGCATTATCCGTTGGAGTGAGTCACCAAACTATCCAGAGGCCAATTATCAACAGGGGATTGTGACCCGACTCTGTTCAACCCGTCTCGGATGGAATCCTGCCCTGGCTGGTATCAAGCATCTCAATCGTCTTGAACAGGTACTGGCTCGATCAGAATGGAGTGACCCCTCTATCCAGGAGGGTTTGATGATGGATTCATCGGGCTACGTGGTAGAAGGCACCATGTCCAATCTCTTTGTAGTGCAAAATGGGCGATTAATGACACCTGACTTGAGTCGCTGCGGTGTCGCCGGCATTATGCAGGGTGTTGTACTCAGGGTTGCTGAAGCACTGGCTATTCCAGTAATTGTAGATAATGTGACACTGCATGATCTATGGAACGCTGATGCCCTGTTTGTAACCAATTCACTGATAGGACTCTGGCCTGTTCGCGAACTCTCTGGCCAGGCGTTTGATGTGAGTGTGATACCCCGTGAATTAATCTCAAGAGTAATGCTTCAGGCTTATGCGCATGCCTTATCATAGCGTTGCCCTGTTAACATTGCTCAACCATTGGTAAACCGTATCCTGATGCTGCATCGTCTGATTGGAATAACATTAATCGCTGGAAGTTTTGCTGTTGCCTGGTTTCTGATGACCATCAACGACTTCAGCACAAAGCCTCTTTCGCTCTCTGACTCGGTTGTGGCCTATGAGTTGCCTCCTGGCACATCCCTTTCGACGGTAGCCAATGACCTGGAAAAGAGAGGCTATCTCGACAGTGCATTGCTGTTTAAGCTTTTGGTGAGGTGGGAAGGGCAGGCCAGTAAAATCAAAGCGGGTGAATATGAGCTCCATTCCGGCATAACCCCCAAACAGCTCATCACCTTATTTGTCTCAGGAAAAGTAAAAAGCCACACCTTTACCATTGTAGAGGGATGGACGTTCAAAGACTTGGTATCCGCAATACGCCAACACAAATCACTTAAACAGACGCTAGAGGGCCTCAACGGCCCGGATATCATGGTAAGGCTGGGCTATCCTGATATTGAGCCTGAAGGGCGCTTTCTGCCTGATACTTACCATTTCCCCAAAGGCACCACGGATGTGGATTTTTTACGACGGGCCTATAAGTCGATGGAAAAAATCCTGGCAGATGAGTGGCTGAAGCGGGAGGAGGGGCTGCCGTTAAAGACACCCTATGAAGCTTTAATACTGGCGTCCATAGTAGAGAAAGAAAGTGCTATCGCCGAAGAGCGCACACAAATAGCCGGAGTTTTTATAAACCGCTTACGTAAAGGCATGCGTTTGCAAACCGATCCAACGGTTATTTACGGCATAGGTGATAAATATAAAGGTAATATTCGTTTTAAACACTTACGTACAGATACGCCTTATAATACTTATACACGAAAAGGTTTACCGCCAACACCGATTGCAATGCCTGGTCAGGGGGCTTTAGATGCGGTCAGTCATCCGGATACAACTGAGTATATTTATTTTGTCGCTATGTCAGATAAATCCGGGCGACATATCTTTTCAACCACATTAAAAGACCATGAACACGCTGTCGATGTTCATCAACGTAAACTTATAAAGAAAGCAAGATAATGAGCAGACCTTTATTTATTACCCTGGAAGGCACAGAAGGTGTTGGTAAAACTTCAAATATGGAGTTTATAAAATCTTTATTAAAAGAGAAAAATATCGACTTTATAGAAACCCGTGAACCCGGCGGCACTCCAATGGGAGAAACGTTACGTGAAATGTTACTCGGTGAAGATTTTAAAGGCATGTCAGATGATACGGAGTTAATGTTGATGTTTGCTGCGCGTGCGGAGCATGTT
>JAPHUG010000437.1 GCA_026197195.1 Sedimenticola sp. | reverse complement strand
CCTGCTCATCCACCCGTAGTCCAGCGGCATACTGCTGCAACTTCACAATCTGCTCTGGATTTAGGATCTGTGTGATGGCGGAAATATCCAGCTGATCACCCACACCCCGCGTCACATGATGAACCAGCGCCTGCTCTTCCTCCAGCTCAGGATAATCGATAAAGATCTTCAACAGGAAACGATCAAGCTGCGCCTGCGGGAGAGGATAAGTGCCCTCCTGTTCAATAGGATTCTGGGTCGCCAACACCAGAAACGGCCGTTCCAGCTTGTAGCCTGTTCCTTCTATGGTCACCTGCTGTTCCTGCATCACTTCCAGCAACGCGGATTGTGTTTTAGCCGGTGCGCGATTGACTTCATCAGCCAGAAGAAAATTGCAGAATACCGGCCCCTTGCGAACCCGAAAGGCATCCCGCTTCATATCAAACATGACATGCCCGCTGATATCACTTGGCATCAAGTCAGGGGTAAACTGAACCCGACTGAACCGTCCACCCACTGCCGCAGCCAACGCCCGTACCAGTAGCGTTTTACCCAGTCCCGGTACACCCTCCACTAAAATATGACCCGCCGCCAGCAGGCCGACAATCACCTCCCGAATGACGCGAGTCTGTCCAATTACCGCCTTTTGTATTTCGCGCTCCAGCCCCTGCACGGCATCCCGTATTTCGGCGGGTACTTCAGCCCCCTCTGCGGCCCCTACATGCTCTCCCTCTGCCACGCTCAACTCTCCCCTTATGTCTCTATGTTTCGTTGTTTGTATAGCTGGGCAACCAGTCGCTGCTGCGTTGCCGTCACCTGTATGAATTCATGCTCGCCCTGGTAGTGACCATAGAGTGCCTGACTGACAGACGCTGGCATCAGGCCAGCATGATCAGCTATCCACTGACATCGCTCTTCCTGCTTCATTCCGGCAAGGAGAGGATGACGAGTTAGCCAGCGCTGTTCCAGTGCAGCCTGGGACCGGGTAAAGGTCTCTCTTGCCTGATCCACTTTCCAGACATAGTGTCCAACTGCGATCAGATGTTCCATGAGATTACGCCTGCCAAACGACTCAGCCACCAAAACAGGGCCACTTCGCTGCGTCATGAACCAGACGATCAACAACAACAGGCCCATTAGTGAAATCACAAGCTCACTGGCCTGTCGCCAGAGCAACTGTATTAAAGAGGGCATTTCACTGCTGTAGAGCAGCCAAACTCTGGACGACGACACTGCCAGCTGCGCCAGAAACAGGGCGTGGTCATGCTCACCGATACGCGCATTGGAAAAAAAGGCCTGGTCACTCAGCACAGTGATCTGGCCCCGCCCTATGTCAAATTGAAGCAGATGCGCCCCCTCATCCGATTCAACCTGCCACTCTGCATGACCACGGCTATCAAACAACACCCGTTGATCAGTGAAGGCAACCGCGACCTCTCCGGCAACACCCGGCAGCTGAAACAGGATGGGAGCATGCGCGTCTGCAGAACCCAACGCTGCACCTGAAGAGTCGCCCTCCTGGCCTTCGCTGTCTGGCCAAAACACCTCAACCCCAAGATAATCAAGCAGACTGTTGGCCTGGGCATCATCGTCACCCCAACCACTCGGTGGAGAGATAACCAGATGCCCCCCTCGGCGCACCCAAGCTAACAACGCCTCCTGCCGCTCTTCTGGCAGAGATCCCCCCAGACGACTCACCACTAACAGCCCCGTAGCCTCCGGTGGATTCAACAAGAAATCCCGGCCACTGACACTCTCACTCTGTAATCCTATACGGCGTAAAAACAGCTCAGCCGCCAGCAACGGGTTGCGCTTTGCCAAAGGCGAGACATCTGTTTTGATTTCACGTGTTTGCTGTTCATGATTTGCGTAAAACCACTGAATCCACCAGCCGACCAAAAGCAGCAGCAGGAGACCCATGACTGATAACACAACCTTAGTCCGCATCACCACCCTCCTGGCCAAACAGCGCCTCCCACTGCTGGCAAAACAGCCTGATTTGCACCTCCGTAGGTCGCTGATGGTCATAAGCGAGCCGCATCCAGACCGGTGTCATACCAGCAAAATAATCAGCTAACGGCCCCGGACAGGTCGCGCGGATCAGATCGAGACACTCCAGCTCTGTGGCACTGTCAGGTATCTCTAGCTGATCCTGTTCAAAGAGGGCCAGTAAGGTACCCCGATAGAGTAAGCTCAAGGCGGTACGCATATCGCCCTGATCAAGCGAGCGGCGGCATTCGCCGGGAATATCAGAAGGGAGTGCTTGCGCATCAAGTGCTAATCCAAACAGGGTTTCAGGACGCGCAACCTGTTTTGTCCGGTTTGAGGCCCGCGGAACCCATTGCTTGTGATTGATTACCGCTTTGTAGATCAGCCAGGCAAGCGCAACACCCGCCAGAACAAGTAACACCCCCTTTCCAAAAGCAGCAAAACCTTGTGTAAAGCCTTCCAGGACCGAGAGTATCCACTCCAGCAGCCAACCGGAATCAGAATCACTGGACCCCTGCTCGAGGGCTTTCCAGTAGGTCACCTGCTTGGTTTTACCAAACAGATCATCGGCTAACACGGCCTCTACCTGTCGTTTTGCCTCGACCTGCGTCAGGGGCTCTGCCTTCAGATCAGCGGTAACAAACAGTCCTGAGTAGAGCATCGCACTACAGAGGGCCATCATGGCCAGTTTCGCCATGGATGTCTGCTGGCTCTTGCGACGCGCCATCAGCTGACGCAGATTGAGCTCAATATCCCACGCCTCCAGCTCTGTGCGCCGGGTTAGATAGAGTGCAAAACCGGCGGCCACATAAAAGGGCGCGATAACTGACATGGCAAGCAAATCACCGATATGCTGCAACCACTGTTCAAGATTACCCGGGTTAAACAGGAAGGCATCAATATCCAGCCATTGCAACTCCTCTGGCAGCATCATGACGATCAGTACAATACAGGCCACTTCAAGGATCACTTCAAAGTGGATGCCGACAATAGTGAGCCAGGTCCCCCCTTGCTGACCCCGCCCCAATACCGCGATCCGCTTCCGGCGAATCTTCCCCTTAAGCCCTTCCAGCACGGAGACCGGCATCGTAAACGAGCGATTGGGATTAAATCGTCGCCAGGTAATATTGCTCAGCAGCTGAGGCCAGACGATGCCCCAGCCTCGCCTTAATACGGTCGAGGTACTGACGCTATCATCGAACAAGGCCCGGCTCATCCAGAACAGCAACATCGGTTCGTACAACGGCTTCAACCACCAGACAATCAGGATGACCCAGATCGGTTCGTCCGGTAACAACAGCACCACCAGCAGATAGACCGGCAGTGCTACTACCATCCAGAGTGTCCAGAGCGGGGCGAACCAGGCACGCGCCATGGTAAAGCCAAGATCAATCGCTTCCCATGCGGTACGTGGACGAACAGTGACAGTGATCTTATCCAGATCCATGCGCTCTCCTGCCTGCCATACCAAGATAGAGCGCCACCAAAAGCCAAAGCAGGGCCGCCACGCCGTACTTGATCTCTGTTGCCACCGAGCTTGAAGACCAGAAGGCTTCTATAAAGGCGGCCACCAGCAACATAGCCGCTGCCCCCATCACCAGCTTTAGTGCATCCGCCGCACGCCACTTCAAAGCATCGACACGGGTGCGCTGACCCGGCGCTATCAAGGCATGACCGAGCATCAGGCCTGAGGCTCCACAAATAACAATAGCGGTGAGCTCAAACGAGCCATGCCCCGAGACAAAGGACCAGAACGTCTCCTCATACCCCATGCGGGTGAGGTGACCTGCAACCGCACCGATAAAGACACCATTGAAGACCAGCAATAACACCGAACCCACACCAAACAACATGCCACCCGCAAAGGTCCGAAAACCGATGCCGATATTATTCGAGATATAGTGGCCGAACATCATCATGTCGGTTTCGGCACTGCGCTCAATCGACCGTCCCGGCTTTCGGTTAGCCGGATCATACATCGACTCCATCTGCGCCACCTGGGTATCATCCATCACGCTATAGATCATCTCGGACTGAAAATAGCAGTAGCCCCCAATCAATAAACCGGGCACAAGGAACAGCAAGGCAGCCACCCAGAAGTAGGCGATCTGTTTACGAAACAGTTGAGGAAAACCGCGACTGATAAAGATGACCAGACGCCATAGCTGAGCACTGCGTCCGGCATAGAGGTGCCGATGGCCGCGCACAATCATTTCATGCAGCTCCCTTTCCAGCTCAGGACTGTAATGACGACTTCTGGAGAGGGCGTAGTGATTGCAAAGCGCCCGATAGAGGGCCGGTAACGACGCTATCGCTGAGGCGTCTAGTTGGCGTTTTCGTTTGGGTCGATCAAGCTCATCAAGCAGATGGCGTAACTGCTGCCACATCTCACGGTGCTGCTGCTCAAATGCCTGTTGACGCACGCTATCGTCCCTGGGAGAGCCAGTTGGCGTAAGCATGCAACTCGGTTACCGCTGCTTCGCCCTGTTTACCCGTCAAACCGGTGAGTATCTCTGCCAGTTCTATGCGCCTCTCTGATGAGAGCCTGGGTGAACGCTCTGCAAAGGCCAGCAGGGTTCGTCCTTCATCACTGGTCATATTGGCTGGCGGTTGCAGTGGCTTCACATCAGGCAACCCAGGCCGAAGGGTCGCCTTATCTCGATAGATCACCAACGAACCCGCGGCGAGATCCCCAAGACGTTTAAAATCCTGATTGAGCAAAATAGCGATCAGTCCCGTGGCATATAAAAAAGGCAAGAAGTCCACTGTTCTAAGGAGGTTTCTGATCAGAGAGGCCGACCAACCGATCGGTGTGCCATCATCATGGATCACCTCCAATCCCATGGCCTTTTTTCCCGGCGTGGCACCCTGCCTGAGTTCAAACAGAACGGGGTAAAACCACTCGATCACAAAGAAAAAGATCAGTGTCACACCCATGCCCATTCCCCCCATAAAAGAGAGTGGAATGGCAATAACCAGGTAGAGACCCGCTCTGATCAGAAGATCGATAGCCCAGGCACAGGCACGCACCACCGGGCCCGCCACTCGAAAATCGAGTTCAATGCCTTCCGGTATTTCATAGCGGCGGGCTGTATCCAGCATTGGACGATTATCAACCGTAGTAGATGGCGCGATAAGCGGTATAGACCGACGCCGTCATCACCGGCATAACCACCAACAGACCCAGGCCGACCGGTATCGCGCCAATGAAAACGATGATGATAGCGACTATTCCGTAGACCAGAAACGGCAGCATGTTTTTCAGGCAGCCGATGAAGCTCAGTTTCATCGCCGCCATGGCAGACAACCCCTCCATGGCAATCAGCGCCGGGGCAAACCAGTAGGCCATTAACAGTGGAATAGAGAGTCCAAATGCCACCACAATCATCAAGATGACAGAACCAACACCGGCTGTTGACGACATCATGGTCGGGTCAGGATTCTCCATGGCCTCCATACCCCCCATCATGCCAATCATCACACCGCCACCCACCATGGCTATGATGATACCAATGATGAAAAAACCGGCCAGATAGAGCAGCCCCACCAACACAAGCTGTCCGACACTGGAAGAGAAGCCGGCAAACAGGTGGCTCAGTTCAAAATCCTCTCCATGATCCTGAGCGGCACAACCCAGCATAAAACCGGCCAGAACAACGGGAGAGAACAAGGTGATGGCAAGAGAGCCTACAAACGGGATAAAACTCACCACGATAGAGAGCACAACCCAGACCACCATGGTCAGAATCCAGGCCACTGGGTTTTGCTTAAAGTGCCAGAAGCCGCGCGTGATCCAATGCCAACCCGCACCCGCGGGATGACCAATAGGGTCCGTTAGCTCCCCATCCACTGTCTCCCTGACCAGATCGGCTTCAGGAGCCGCATACGGGTCACGGGTGACCGGCCCCGTGGCATTATCAGCGGCTGACTCACCACTCTCCCGTTCGGCAGCCTGTCGCGCCAGGTACTTCGGGATCACGATTCCACAGGCCAGGCAGTTATCCCCGTCGAGTCGGTCAGAGCCGCATTTCGGACAGGTCGGCGTGACAGGCTCAACCGGTTTATTCTCTTTAACCGGGGCATCACTCTTTGTCTTATCGGCTGCACCGTCTATAGGCACCAGTGAAAGCGCATCCAGTTCCGCTTTCTGCTCCAGAGGCTCAATCCGAACGATCATGCCGATCGCCTCAAGTGCTTGTTGATACTTCTCTGCTTTACTCTTTTCCAGGTCTTTCTTCAGCACCAGGTCTTTTGAAGATGAGAGCACCTTTCTGGCTTTCTCTTCTGAGACCTTAAATCGGGTACTGAAACTGGCAATGGCCTCTTTTTTCTCGGTTCCCAGACGCAACTGCCCTGTATAGATAACCCGGTAAAGTTCCCCCACGATCCCTCTCCTTTGGCTGATTATTCTTTAATTGACTATAACGTGCTTCTTCTCAGGTTTGGTTCGGTAGCGACCTGACAGGCCGAACGCTTTAGTACTATTTTTCTGTTTCTAAAAAAATGAACCCATCGATTCTATGTCATAGGGATAGAAACCTGAATCCTGTTTCCCATAAAAAAGGGGTGCCTTTTGGGCACCCCGTCTTAAAAACGCTCATTGAGCCGTTAAATCAGCTGATTTTTGGATCAAGCTCGCCACTCTCATAGAGGCCAAACATGGTCTCCAGTGATTTGGCTTTGACCTTTGAGCCATGACCGCTGCAACCGAAGGCCTCATAACGTGCCTTACAGATCTCTTTCATCCCTTTGGTCGCCTCTTTCAGGAACTTGCGTGGGTCAAAGTTAGAAGCATTGTCATGCAGATGACGGCGAATGGAACCGGTTGAGGCCATACGCAAATCGGTATCAATGTTGACCTTGCGGACACCATGCTTGATACCCTCGACAATCTCCTCCACAGGCACACCATAGGTCTGGCCCATATCACCGCCGAAGTTGTTGATCACAGCCAGCCACTCCTGAGGTACGGAAGAGGAACCGTGCATCACCAGGTGGGTGTTGGGAATACGCTGATGAATCTCTTTGATCCGATCAATACGTAACACCTCACCTGTCGGTTTCTTGGTGAACTTGTATGCACCGTGCGAAGTACCAATGGCAATTGCCAGAGCATCAACCTGGGTCAACTTAACAAAATCGGCCGCCTGCTCGGGGTCGGTCAGCAGCTGATCCATATCCAGCTTGCCTTCTGCACCCACACCATCTTCCTCACCTGCTTCACCGGTTTCCAGAGAACCCAGGCAGCCCAGTTCACCCTCAACAGAGACACCGCCGGCATGGGCCATTTCAACAACCCGCCGAGTCACATCAACATTGTATTCATAGGATGAAGGTGTCTTACCGTTAGCCAGCAATGACCCGTCCATCATTACCGAAGAGAAACCGGATTGAATGGAGCGCAGACAAACGGCCGGTGAGGTACCGTGATCCTGATGCATTACGATCGGTATATGTGGATACGCCTCAAGAGCCGCCAGAATCAGGTGGCGCAGAAAAGTTTCACCAGCATAGGCACGGGCACCGGCAGAACCCTGCATGATAACCGGGCTATCGGTTTCATCCGCAGCCTGCATGATGGCATGTACCTGCTCCATGTTATTCACATTGAAAGCAGGCATACCAAATTGTTCTTCGGCAGCATAGTCCAGCAGTTGTCGCATGGAAATTAGCGGCATGATTATCTCCTTCTCTATAATTTTGTTAAAACCACCAGTTATGAACTACAACTGGTTCTGAATCCTTGCTTGTATATAACAAGTCAAAAAGCTGCTCGCCGCCTTGGCAGCGTTAACAGTGTTCACCTACCCTTAATATTTTCATCACATTGGTACCCCCCATCACACCATTGGTATCCCCTTTGGTGATCAGGATCAGGTCCCCATTCCGAACAGCGCCCCGCTGTAACATCTCACTCACAATCGCCTTATTGATATCCTGGCTGTCACTGCTGGTGATATCAAAGCTAACCGGGTAAACCCCCCTAAACAGGGTGACCTTTCGGCGGGTCGCCACATGAGAGGTCAAGGCGTAGATGGGTATGCCCGAACTGATTCGGGACATCCACATGGGGGTATAGCCCGTCTCGGTCCAGGCAGCTATGGCCGCCACGTTGAGATGATTGGCCGTGTACATCGCCGCCATGGCGATCGCCTCATCAATACGACCAAACACACTGTTCAGCCGATGATGGGATTTCAGCACCTTGCGCTGTTTCTCTGCCTCACGACAGATCTTACTCATCGCCTCGACGGTTTGGACTGGGAATTTGCCCGCTGCCGTTTCTGCAGAGAGCATCACCGCATCGGTGCCGTCCAGCACCGCATTGGCCACATCAAACACCTCCGCCCGTGTTGGGATCGGATGCTCGATCATCGACTCCATCATCTGGGTGGCTGT
>JAPHUG010000378.1 GCA_026197195.1 Sedimenticola sp. | reverse complement strand
AGTCGCTATAGAGGGCACGCAAAAACCCATAATTTAGAATTTGGTAAGATACTCTTATTGTGCCGTTCCCGCCAGATCAAACAGGAGCTATGGTGATCGAAATTTCCAATGACACCATAGGTGTGATGTATGAAGCCGGCCAGTAGTAACAAAAAGCACTGATAGTGCCTTTGGGGCTATACTAAATATGACGGTGTAATGAAAAAGACAGATCGCTGAGTTAAAACGCCAGAGGTGTTCCTCTTTTTGCGGTTTTCAGCCGATAATGCGGTCAGGCCGTGACCCTGTGTTATGTTGCATACAGAGAGGCAAATGCCCCGTTGAATAAGAAAAGACCAAGGAGAGACTCCGTGACTAAAGCCAGTAATCCCTATCTCCTTCCGCATCGCGAGCCACTCCCACGAGGCGTTGACACGTTTGAACCGAAGCGTTTCAAGCTGCTCCTGGAAGAGTTACCGATGGGTAATGTCGGTCAAGTGGCCCAGACACTACAAAAGCTGCTGAAACAGATGAATGCGGCGGCTATTCCGGTTTCGGCCCGTGTCAGTAACATGGAACTGCTGCTCGAACCCCTGCTCTCTACTCTGGACTCGCTGAAGAAGAGCTTCAGCAGGGAGCACCTGCCGTTGTCAAAACGCCCGGCGCTCATCGCTGAGCTGTTTGAAGAGCTCTGCATTCTGAGCGCCCAAGCCTATAAAGTGATCCTGGATCAGTATCACCATGAGTCCTTGGCGGGCCATCTGCTGCACAAGTCAAATCGTGCCATGGCACTACACCGGGTGCTCTACTTCCTGGGGCTTAATCTGTTGCAAGCCTATCTACTCTATCGTCCGGCACCCCTACATATCTGGCGTGAGATTCACGGCATCCATCGCTATGCGTTTGACCAGAAACTGGCTGAGCGCCCGGTGGACAATGAAACCCGGGCGATTGTTGGTCAGTCATCCGTGAATGATCTGTACAAGCAGTTGTTGCTACTCTCCTTGTCTGGACCGTATCGACTGATGCAGGGCGATGTGCAGCGGGTCTACATGGCCCTGATGCGTTGGGCACCCAAGGCTCAGCTGACTGATCTGGGTAAAAGCAACGGCGATGAGGGGCAGTATATTGTTGATATCGGGGTTGATGAGCCGCCGCGTTTTCGTGGTGCTGATCGGGACCGGCAGGTTTTAAAAGGCTGGGTATTGGATTCCACGGCATTGGCCGTTTATCTGGCCGATGAGTTGGAGGCGAGTGCTGCACCTCATGGTGTGATGCGACCCCAGGGTAGCCCGGACAAGATATCGCCGGACTTACTGGCCAGGCTGATGCTGACCTGGGGTATTGGGTCACAGCGGGTAACGGATCGTGATCAAACCCCCGGAGAAGTCTCAATGATCTGTGGGCTGGAGGCGATCTACTCAGTCCTGGGTGGGGAGCCGCTACCCGAACAGGAGAGCAAGCCGGGTGCCTTCAATGCAGATAACCCTCTTGAAAAGAAATCCGCCCAAACCAAGGCGCCGGGTGTGCCACGGTCGCTGCTGGAGTCGGATGAGCATGTGATTTATGACGACCCTGAGCTCAATACAATACGGCAGTGGATCAATGAGAGTAATGATTCGGTTCATAAACAGGAGCGAGATGAGCCTGAGAATATGCCGCTGCCTGAAAAAGTTGCAGTTGAAGCGGTTGAAACAGTTGAAGAGATCGTTGAGGAACCCAAGCCATTATCCCGCAACTGCCTGGTCTATGATGAGAGTGTCAGTGGTTATCACCTGGGCTGGACCGGGGGGAGCGACGAGCAGATAACGGTGGGTGAGCTGGTGGCGGTCGTGGGCCAGGATGGTCATGACGCTTCGATGTTACGACTCGGTGTGATTCGATGGATGCAGGCGGGGCATCCGGATGTGATTGATTTTGGTGTTGAGCTGTTTCCTGGTGAAATCACGCCTGTTCTGTTCTCCAGAAAGTGGGGGCGGAGTAAACTCCCGACCTATTGTCCAGGCCTGCTTCAGCAGCGCCCGAATGAAGACCCAACCCTGATCACCAGCCCCTTCTATTCGGAGGAGAATGAGAAAAGCTGGTTGACTCAGCAGGGTGAGAAAAAACGGGTGATGCTGACCCGGGTTATTGAGGCGACGGCCTCCTTCATTCAGCTCTATTATCTGGACCCGGAAGCTGAGGCGCAGCAGGCGTCAGGCAAGACCGAGTTTGATGAGCAGGACTTTGATCAGCTCTGGACCAGTTTGTAAGCCCTGTCCCGGTATTTCGCTGCTAGGCGAGCGCCAATTAGGCAGGCCCTGTGCTGCGCATCGGTTGAACTCAGACGGCGCTATTGCTGTCAGCTGTAGTTAGTGTAGAGCAATAGAAGGCTGTTTTGAGGGTGATGAATAGAGAGCAAAGCGTAGATGCCAGAGGGGTGGGGCGATGGATGATGATCGTCTCCTGGGTGTTATTGCTTGGCTTGCTTTCCTATCTTTTCAGTCGTGTTTTGGATAACCAGAACAATCCCAACGCTTCGCCCGAGTCTGCCTCCAATGGGCAGGGTGCAGCACATGTTATTTTGAAGCGAAACCGTGCCGGGCATTATGTGGCCAGCGGCAGGATTAACGGGCACGAGGTGGTTTTTCTGGTTGATACCGGTGCAACTGATGTGGCCCTATCGGGTGAATTGGCAGAGCGGCTGGCGCTGCCGCGAGGAGCGCAACGAATCAGTCAGACAGCCAATGGTGCGGTGGTGTCGTGGCAGACCCGTCTCACGGAGGTGGGGCTGGGTGAGCTATCACTGAATGATGTCAGTGCCAGTATTCTACCGTCGATGGCGGGTAATGAGGTCTTGCTCGGGATGAGCTTCTTGAAACGACTGGAACTGATACAGCGGGGTGATCAGCTTACGCTGCGCAAGCTTTAGCAGGTATCGATCTGTCAGATGAAAGCGGTGGGAGGCCTGAGTAGACTCAGGCCTCCCGCTGTTGTTTAGGCAACAGTATCTTTCAGTGCTTTTAGTGCAGTGACCTTTACTACCGTCGTTGCTCTTTTAGCAGCGATCTTGATCGCTTCACCCGTCGCTGGGTTACGGCCCATGCGTGCTTTACGGGCAGGCTTAACCACGCGACGTACTTTTACGCCGGTCTCGGGTATTGCAAATTCACCTGAACCACGACGCATCATGTGACCTTTCACCAGGCCGCCGAGCGATACAAAAACATCAGCCACCTGTTTTCTGGTCAGGCCGGTATCTTCAGCAATGGCTTGGAGGATTTGGGTCTTGGTTTGCTTGGCGGTGATTGCCTTGGCTTT
>JAPHUG010000174.1 GCA_026197195.1 Sedimenticola sp. | reverse complement strand
GATGGCCGTAAATTCACCGAGCTCTACAACGCCCATATCCTTGGCCCCGGTGGTATTGGTGATGAAATGAAAGTCACCATCTCCACCATCCAGCGCCTGTACTCCCAACTAAGCGGTAGAGAGCTGGACGAGGAGATAGAGGAACACTCCTCATTTGAAATGGGTGCAGCGCCACAAGCGCCAAGAGAGGTTAAATACAACCCGCAAATCCCTATCGAAACCTTTGATGTCATCATCATCGACGAATGCCATCGCTCCATCTACAACCTCTGGAGCCAAGTGCTCGACTACTTTGATGCCTTCTTGATTGGCCTCACGGCCACGCCCACCAAGAAGACCATCGGCTACTTTCATCAAAACGTTGTCTCCGAATACACTCACGAAGACGCCGTTATCGATCGGGTCAACGTCGGTTACGACATCTACCGCATCAAAACCGAAAAGAGTGAAGAGGGCGGCCTGATAGAGGCCGGTACCAATATCGAAGTGCGTGACCGTCTCACCAAACAGAAACGTTGGGAATTGCTCGACCAAGACGAGGCGTATCAAAAAACACAACTCGACCGCAGTGTCATCGCACCCAATCAGATACGAACCGTCATCAAAGCCTTCAAAGAACACTGTCTACCCGAATGCTTCCCTGGCCGTACCTGGGTACCCAAAACCCTCTTTTTCGCCAAAGATGATGATCACGCCGACCGCATTGTCGATACCGTGCGGGAAACCTTCAACGAAGGCAACGACTTCTGCAAAAAAGTCACCTACCGCGTGGGCAAGAAGAATGCCGAAGACACCATCGCTGAATTTCGTACCAGCCCGCGACTACGCATCGCCGTCACTGTGGATATGATCGCCACCGGTACTGACATCAAACCGCTGGAATGTGTCGTCTTCATGCGTGATGTACGCAGCCAAGCCTACTATGAACAGATGAAAGGCCGTGGTACCCGCGTAGTGGGGGATGATGTACTGAAAAAAGTCACCCCCGACGCCCCTGCTAAAACCCGTTTTGTCCTGGTAGATGCCGTTGGTGTCACCGAAACGGACAAAACCGAAACAAAGAGCCTGGAACGCAAACCCTTCGTCTCAACTGAAAAGCTTATGCAACAAATCGCCATGGGTGACCGCAGTCCAGAAAGCCTGCAAACCCTCGGCAACCGTTTGATCCGTCTAGACATGAAACTCACCGACGGCCAGCGAAAACAGATCAACAAACAGCTGAAAGAGGCCTTCCAGCAAATGGGCATCGTCGCGGAAGAGGGCGAAGCCAACCTAGCCCTGGTCGCCGGCAAGCTGGTCCAAACCGGCAACCCAGACTTTATCGCTGAGCAAGTCACAGCTAAACATGGCACAGCGGAAGTGAGCCCTGAAGCCGCCAAAGCCATCTACGAACCACTGGCAGAAGAGGCAATTAAACCCTTTCATAACCCAGACCTGCGTGATCTTATAGAAACCTTGCGCCGCGATACCGATCAAATGGTCGATGACAGCGCCGACGAACTGATAGACGCCGGCTACGATGAAGAGAAGGCCCAAGGCATCATCACTCGCTATGAAGAATTCATCGCGCAACATAAAAACGAGCTCGATGCCATCCAACTCGTCTACAGCCAACCTTATAAAAACCGGCACCTCAGTTATGATCAATTGCAAGGCCTGGTAGATGAAATTGAACAACCACCCTACAATATCGCCCCCGCAGAAGTATGGAAGGCCTACGAAGTGTTAGAAAAGCTCAAAGCCAAAGGCGCACCACCCAGCGCAAAGCTTCCGGCCCTGATTAGCCTAATCCGCTGCTCTATAGGTGTGACCAATGAACTAGAGCCATTCCCGGAACTGGTGAATCAGCGTTTTGATGCTTGGCTTAATCAGCAAGAGGCCAGCTTTAACGATGAGCAATTACAGTGGTTGGAACGTATCAAACAGCAAATTGCAAACAATGCCGAATTTGAGATGGATGATTTTGACTTTATTCCGGAGTGTAAGCAGCAGGGTGGGTTGTTGAAGGCGCAGGCATTGTTTGGAGAGGGTTTACCTGTAATTGTGCAGGAGCTTAATGGGTATCTTATTGCATGAGTGGAGTATCAATAGGGAGAAAAACTCCTGGAGATTGGGGTAGCGTCCAGCTTAAAGCCATAACTAAACGAATAACTAAAGGTAGTACTCCAACGAGCTACGGGTATAGCTATACAGAAGAAGGTGTGAAGTTCATCAAAGCCGAGAATATTGATTCGTTTGGTAATGCCTCAACAACTTCTAATTATATTGATGATGAAACCCACGAGTTTTTGGCTCGATCTCAACTTCAAAAGAATGATATTTTATTTTCTATTGCTGGGACTATTGGACGAGTGGGTGTTGTTAGAGAAAATGATTTGCCAGCGAATACTAATCAGGCATTAGCAATTGTCAGGTTGGTAGATGGTGTATTAGATACAAGGTATTTATTTCACTATTTGAATAGTCCGCAGATACAGCAAATTGCACTTAAGAATATTGTAGGCGTTGGGCGTGCTAATTTATCTTTGACTAACATTGGCGAATTTTTGATTCCAGTTGCACCACTCGAACAACAAAAACGCATCGTAGCCAAAATCGAAGAACTATTCTCCCATATCGATGCCGGTATCGAGGCCCTCAACAAAGCAAAACAACTGCTCAAACAATACCGCCAATCCGTCCTCAAAGCCGCCGTCACCGGCGAACTCACCAAAGAATGGCGTGAGCAGAATAAAGACAAACTAGAACCCGCAAGCCGACTTCTTGAACGCATCCTCCAGGAACGCCGTCAAAAGTGGGAGGAGCAGCAACTCGAGCAATTCAAAGCTAAAGGCAAAATGCCGAAAGATAATAAGTGGAAGGAGAAGTATAAGGAGCCTAAGCCGTTTGAAGGGGAGTTGTTCCCAGTGCCAGAAGAGTGGTGTTGGGCATATATCGGCCAGCTAGCTGAGGTTATTGGTGGGCTAACTAAGAATAGAAAACGAGAACAGCTTGAGCTTAAGCTACCCTACTTGCGTGTAGCTAATGTATATGCCAATGAACTGCGCCTTGGTGAGGTAAGTGAAATAGGTGTTCTCGAAAGTGAGTTGGATCGACTTTTACTTCAAGAAGGTGATCTTTTAGTTGTTGAAGGTAATGGAAGTCCAGATCAAATTGGAAGGTTGGCAATATGGGATGGATCGATTCATCCATGTGTACACCAGAATCATTTGATAAAAGTTCGTCTAAGTCAAAAAGATAGCGGTGGGTTTTTGATGCATTGGCTAGCATCAATTGGGGGGCGAGATGCAATACTTAATGTGGCTAGTTCTACATCTGGTTTGTATACATTGAGCATTTCAAAAATCGAGGGGTTACCTGTTCCCTTGGCCCCGCTAGAAGAAATGATAGAGATAGAAGCTATTGTTAGTGAGAAAAATACTTCACTAAATAGATTGGATAGAGAAATTGATAGGCAGTTAGTAAAAGCAGAGAAAAACAAACAGTCAATTTTGGCATCAGCTTTTTCGGGTGAATTGGTTGATGGTGTAGATTCCGATGGTTCGGCTAAAGAGTTGTTAGAGAAGATTAGGAAACAACATTTTCTGCATGCAACTAAAGAGAAGCTAGCAAAGAAAAGAAAGCCTGCCAAAACAAAGGGTGAACCTATGGCTAAAAAGAAAATTATCGATGTCTTGAAAGTGACGGATAAAGCGTTAACCCCTGAAAAACTGTTTGATTTGATCGGCGCTGATGGGTCATCACCCGATGAGATTGAAGGCTTTTATGTCGAGCTGAAGGAAGTGCTTAAAGATAAGAACGTAGTGGTTGAAACAGTGATTGATAAAGATGTTAAGAAGGGCGATCTAATTTCATATAAGGATGAAGCATGAAGCTTGATAAGCTATGGATTGAGGATTTCAAGAACCTCAAAGACGTAGAAATTGATTTTGATCAGGATGAACTGGTCACAGTTGTTATCGGCTGGAATGGGGCAGGAAAGTCAAATGTCATTGAAGCGCTGGTAATAATATTCAAAAATTTGGACCTCGGTGGTCTAACTAGCTTTTCTTATCGCCTTGAGTATATGTGTCATGGTAAGCGTATCCATATCGATGCAGATAAAGAGAAAAAAACAGCCGATAAACAATACCAGATTAATTATTGCAAGGTTGAAGAGGTAGAGGGTGAGAGTGCATGGAAATCCCTAAGATTTTCCATGCTGAATAACAACGGTGAGGATAAATTCTTACCTTCTAATGTGTTTGGCTACTATTCAGGCCCAAGTGATCGTCTGGCCGAACACTTCTATGATCATCAACGCAAGTTTCGTGACCAATTACTGTACCCTAAGAAGCATAAGATTGATGAGAAGACGCTACCACTTCGTCCTTTGTTTTATGCTCAAAAAGTCCATAGTGATTTTGTGTTGCTCTCCTTCTTTCTTGGGCAGGATAAAAAAGTTCAAGCCTTCTTAAAAGAAAAGTTAAACATTAATGGCCTGGAATCAGTTCTATTTGTATTGAATAAACCGGATTGGAATAGCAAAGAGGGTGATCCACGGTTTTGGAATGCCACTGGTGTAGTTGGACCGTTCTTGGATAGATTGTTTTCAGCATCATTAGCGCCGATGAAGCAAAATATCAAAGTCCCGCATCCGATGAAGAATCCTGAGAGTGTAGAAGCCTTATTTCTTTATTTAAAGGACATTGATGCTTTAAGGGAGGTTGGTGATCAGACTTCCGATAAGGACTTTTTCAAGTTGCTGGAGAGTATTTATTTTTCAAATCTTATTCATGAGGTGAGAATAAGGGTTCAGATCAACGATGAAGAAGGCAAAGAAGATACACTTACGTTTAGAGAGTTGTCTGAGGGGGAGCAGCAGCTTTTGGCGGTTCTTGGGCTTTTACGGTTTACACGTGAAGATGAGTCCTTATTCTTGCTTGATGAACCTGACACCCATCTGAATCCTGCTTGGAGTATGGAGTATATAAACTTTCTACATGAAGTTGCTGGGCTTGATGAGCACGTTAGTCAGAAGAAAAATAGCCATATAGTCCTGGCAACACATGACCCAATTGTTATTTCTACTATGAAGAAAGAGCAGATTCAAATCATGAAGCGGGATGATAACTCATTGAAGGTTGTTGCTAACCCACCATTGTATGACCCTAAAGGGCTGGGTGTATCAGGAATACTAACAAGTGATATGTTTGGTCTAAGGTCTGATCTTGATTCAGAGACTTTGAAGGATTTGGATGAACATGCAGTTTTGTTTTCAAAAGAGAAATTAACTCGAAAAGAGAAAATTCGATTTGATGAACTTCAAGAAAATATGCGGAAATCTGGGTTTTTGGATGCTTATTCAGATCCATATTTTTCTGCGTTTGTTAAGGCATGGTCCCGCAGGCATGGTGGGGAGTTATTCAAGCAATCATTTTTAACCGACTGTGATCGAGAAAAGCTGAAACTAATGACGGATGAAATTCTTGCAGAGCTTGATCAAGAGGAACAGGAGGTTTAATGCGCTTTATTGATCAAGATGAAATCGAGTTAGATTTGCCGGATGACTGGGTAGATACGGTTCAGGCTGCTTGGGCCTATGTGGAGAGTAAGGTTGTCGAGGCGGAGCAGGCAATAGCAGATAGGGCTGAAGAAAAAGGATGGGGAGGCGATGAGCTTCAAAAGAAGATAGATGTTGCTAAATCTAAGGCAAGAAAAGCAGCCATTTCATCTAAAGGATTATGGTCAAATTTAAGTGGGATTTTGGCAGAACAGTCAAAAGGGAAGTGTTGGTACTGTGAAACAAATGAAGTCAGGTCTGATAATCCGGTAGATCACTTTAGACCTAAAGGTAATGTCGCTGAGTGTGATGAACATCCTGGGTATTGGTGGCTGGCATTCGAGTGGAAGAATTTCAGATATGCTTGTACATACTGTAATTCGCGTAGGGTTGAAGTAGAAACAGCAGGCGGTAAGCAAGATCATTTTCCAATATTTGTCCCCCCTGATTGGAATAGGTGCGCTGCTGATTCAAATGCTGAACGCCCTATGCTATTAGACCCTATCGAAGATGGTGACTGTAAGCTTTTAACGTTTAATGACAACGGTGAAGCTTGCTCAGTTGTAGAAGATGAAGAAAGTGAAGAGTATAAGAAAGTTAATAAATCTATAGAATTATACCATTTAAATCACAAGCCTACGACAAGAGAAAGACGCATTATCTTTCAGAAAATACGTAGCTTGATTTCAAATACAAATAAACTTCTAGAAGAGGGTGTAGATGAGAAGGTCGATGCAATTAAGTCTAATCGGAAAGAGCTGTTTAGATTGATCCGTAGAGAATGTAAATCAACGAAATTTAATACTGCAGCACGATTGTATCTTATGAGGTACAAAGAAGATAACGATTGGGTAAAAGATATTTTGGATAGAGCATAGCATGAGCAATTCAAGCGCATCAGAAATAGTAAACAAAGTCTGGAACTACGCCCACGTCTTACGTGATGACGGCGTAGGCTACGGCGACTACGTTGAACAAATCACCTTCCTTATCTTCCTTAAAATGGCCGATGAGCGTGAAACCTCAGGCCAGAAAGTTACTGTGCCCGCCAAATACAACTGGTCAAAACTAGCCAAGCTCGACGGTGATGCCTTAGAAATCCAATACCGCCATACCCTTGAAGAGTTGGGTAAACAAAGTGGCATGCTAGGGACTATCTTCCGTAAGGCACAAAATAAAATACAAGACCCAGCCAAGCTAGAACGCTTGATTAAAATGATCGAGAAAGAGGCTTGGTCAACCCTGCCAGTGGATGTGAAAGGAGAAATCTACGAAGGCTTATTGGAGCGTAATGCACAGGACGTGAAAGGCGGTGCTGGTCAGTACTTTACTCCGCGCCCCCTGATCGAAGCCATGGTTGAGGTAATGAAGCCTGATGTGATGGATACGGTTTCTGATCCGGCCTGTGGTACCGGCGGCTTCTTGCTTGCAGCCTATGACTATATGGCCCCCCAGGCTAAATCGAAAAAAGAACAGAAGCACCTGCGTGAGAACGCCCTGCGTGGTAATGATATTGTCGATAGCGTGACCCGCCTGTGTGCCATGAACCTCTACCTGCACGGTATCGGCAGCGCCGATGGTGATTGCCCTGTCATCAGTCAAGATGCCTTGGCCAAAGAGGTGGGCGATAACGACCGTGTCGATATGGTGCTGGCCAATCCACCCTTCGGTAAAAAAAGCTCCATTACCATTATCAGTGAAAAGACGGGTAAAGCAGAAAAGGAAAAGCTCACCTACGAGCGCGAAGACTTCTGGGCCACCACCTCTAACAAACAACTAAACTTTGTACAGCATATCGCCAATATGCTCAAAATTGACGGCAAAGCCGCCGTGGTTGTACCCGACAACGTACTCTTTGAAGGCGGTGCCGGTGAAACTATCCGTAAAAACCTGTTAGAGCGTTGTAATCTACACACCCTACTGCGTCTACCTACAGGCATATTCTACGCCCAAGGCGTCAAGGCTAACGTCATCTTCTTCGATATGAAGCCAGCCGCCAAGAAACCATGGACCACTAAACTCTGGGTATACGACTACCGAACCAACGTCCACAAAACCCTCAAACAGAACCGCCTTACAAAGGCAGATTTTGATGAGTTCGTAAAACTCTATGGTGCGACAAGGCGTAAAGCTACCTGGAATGAAGAGACAGGAGAAGGCCGTTGGCGCGCTTACAGCTATGAAGAGCTGGTGGCCCGCGACAAAACTAATCTGGATATCTTCTGGTTGAAAGATGACACCCTGGAAGATACCGAAAACCTACCGCCACCAGAGGTTTTGGCCCTTGAGATCGTCGAGCAGTTGGAAGCAGCGCTGGAAGAGTTTCGATCCGTAGAAGAAGTCTTATCCGGCAATGGGGATGTCGTGTGAGCCACCAGCAGGATCAGAGCGAGGATGGGTACATTCTTATTGATCCACCTGTTTCGGCCTATTCATCTGAAAAAGAGATTCTTGATTGGATTGTAGAGTTGAAGAAGCTGCCTAATCGAGTTGAAGTGGAAGAAGCTTTGGAAGATGCCAAGCGAATGTTGAGGGCCAGCAGGGAACACAATCAATGACCAATATAGTCTATGTTTTAATCAACGAGTCGATGCCCGGGTATGTCAAGGTCGGCCGGACAGACGACTTAGAACAGCGTATGCGTTCTTTGGATAACACGTCATTGCCACTACCCTTTGAGTGCTTTTATGCGGCAAAGGTAAATGATGCTGTTTTTGCTGAGAAACTGTTGCATGAGGCATTTGCTGATTCACGTGTACGCAAAAATCGTGAGTTCTTTGAAATCGCACCTGAGCGGGTAGTCGCGGCGCTTAGGCTTGCCGCAATTGAGAATGTGACCCCAGGCCAAGACTATGTAGAGTCAGATGATGATCAGAAAGCGCTGAATCGGGCAAGAGAGCGCCGCGCTGTATTCAACTTCCGTATGGTGGATATTCCTAAAGGGGCTATTTTAACTCTGGGGCGTAACCCAGAGATCAGTTGTGAAGTGGTATCTGATCGTAAGGTCATTTTTTATGGCGAGAGAACCAGTATCTCTTCTGCAGCTAGCAGAGCGCTTGAATCAGAAGGCTTCTATTGGAAGTCGGTCCAGGGACCACTGTATTGGGAGTATGAAGGTGAAACTTTGGATGAACGGCGAAGGCGGATGGAGTCGG
>JAPHUG010000259.1 GCA_026197195.1 Sedimenticola sp. | reverse complement strand
CACAGATGAGTTGAACAAGCTGACAAAGCAGTTCGGTATTCTTTATGCGCGTGTGAATCCAGAGGGGAGTGAACTGGACTATCTAATGGACCACTCCAGCGCCATTATCCTCATCAATCCCGACGGTGGGTTTCAGGCTGTTTTCAGCGCCCCCCATGATGCCAAACGAATGGCAGAGGATCTTATAAAAATCACCGGGCGCTAGTTTGGATTAGTTACGGTATAGTTTGTCAGTTATGGATCAGCTCATCCCCTACTTCAGCGCGTTTATTGTCGGCCTGCTTGGCGGCGTACACTGTGTAGGCATGTGCGGCGGTATAGTGGGTGCACTTACCTTTGGCCTACCGGAACAGAAGCGTCACTCATTCGCTGCCCTTTTGCCCTTTCAGCTCGCCTACAATCTGGGACGACTGATCAGCTATGTCATCGCCGGTGCCATTATGGGTGGCCTGGGTCTATTACTCGCTGAATTGATGCCTATCCAGATCGCCCAACGGGGTCTGCTGTTGCTCGCAGGTCTCTTTATGATACTGCTGGGACTCTATCTCTCAGGCTGGTGGATGGTACTAAACCGGGTTGAACGCATGGGTGGCGTTCTATGGCGAATAATTGAGCCCTATGGCCGCAAGCTGATGTCGGTTCATACCCCATTGAGGGCTCTCGGTATCGGTATGGTCTGGGGCTGGGTGCCCTGCGGGCTGGTCTATACCATGATGATCAATGCCGTCTCTTCAGGAGGGGCCATTAATGGCGCTGGGCTGATGTTCGCCTTTGGCTTGGGAACCCTACCCAATCTGCTGGCCATGGGACTACTGGCCGGTGCTGCTGCACGACTGACCCGTTCTGAGACTGCCAGAAAAATAGCCGGAATCACCGTCATTCTGTTCGGGGTCTATACCTTGTGGAGTGCAATATGACACAACAGAAAAGCTCGCCCGCTGCGCTTTAACACCAAGCCATGGGCTACTCGGAAACAGCGGCCTCTTCGATCACCTTCATATTGGCATTCGGAAACAACTCAACCATTCGGTCTGGCAGTTTGTGTTGGGCCGCCTGATGCAAGGCATCCGATTCCATCAGGATCAAAACCAGTACTGTCACCATCACGGGTAAAACACCCACCCCACTCACCAGGGCCAGTACCGCCACCTCCTTCATTCCCAGAAAGGTAAAACCCACCCAGCCAAGCAGTGAAACCACACCCAGCAATAACAACATCAGGATAAAGACCCGACTGCGCTTTGCACACAACTGCCAATGGCACATAACAAACCAGGGATCGGTGGATTTCGACTTGCTGGCGCGCCAGAGCGTATAACAGAGCAACAGGATGGAGAACACGGGAACCAACGCTAAAGGCTGCCAGTAAGACCTTACAAGCCCTAGAGAGGCGATAAACCAAAGAATGTGGTTACCGACCAGGTTGGTCAGAAAGATCTCATGCGGCACCTTGGCCAGCTTGCTCTCTTGGTCACTGATTTCAAACTTCATAAATCATCCTCTCACCCTGTGCAAGGGATCAAAATATCACTTGCCGGAGAAGAATGCATCCTGCTCACTCTTTGTTTTTCTGTTGCCGCTCTTTTGATCGGGAGTAGAAATAGATCACCAGATTCTTCGAGCCAAACATCACTGTGACAAAAACCAGACCGATCAGGAAGCCAATCAGAGGTTGATCCTTGAGTAAGTTAATAAACCAGAGCGTACCACCCATAAACACCACGCCATATTCACTAGAGCCGTTGTCACGTAGAATAGCAACCCAGCGGCTACTCGCGACATGACAATTAGCAAGATGCGGCAGTGATACTGAGAATGCCTGCTGTCGCCCATTAGGTGTAAATGTGGACCGAAAAATCTTCTTCAGCATACTGGCCATCTCCCTGCTGGCACTGGCAGCCGCCATCCTTCTGCCCGGTGGTCGTACTGTCAATGAACACCCTAAACTTCCATGGGATGTAAAGGTCGATGAGCAGGGTAAGGTGACCGTATTTGAGTTAACACTCGGTAAAAGTACACTTGAACAGGCCCGTCAGAGCTTCCAGGCACAAGGCAAAGCCAATCTGTTCTTAACGCCTGACAATCGTTACGTTGTGGAAGTCTACTTTCAGCGCCTCTATCTCAGCGGCATCCGGGCAGACATTGTGCTGAACATGGAACTTGAGGAAGCAAAGGCCATGGCGATGTTTGAACGGGGGGAACGGATCAGTCGGATGGGAAACGGCACGCGCAAGATAGAACTCTCCAGTGATGATATGGCGGTCCTGGCGCACGAGCGGATTCTCTACATCACCTATCTACCTGCAGCAGATCTTGAAGAGCCACTGATACTCAGTCGTTTTGGTGAGCCTGAAAGCAGAGTCCAGGAAGAGGAGTCAGCCATCACCCACTGGCTTTATACTGCAAAAGGCATGGACATAGGGGTCAATCCTGACGGAAAAGAGGTCATCCAGTACGTCAATCCAGGTGATTTTTCTAAAGTGATGAAGCCACTACAACTGAATAATTGAGCAGATTATTCAGAAAGTTCATCTTTCATATAGCGCTTCACCAAACTAAAGCCGTTCAACGTGGTGACCAGTAACCAGAACAGCAAGATCACAGACAGCACCAGGATTAATGTACTGGCCGCAGGGAAAAACAGCACGCCCAAGGCCGTCAGAAAAAGTACCAGGAGCAACAAGAAAACAGCCCGTTTACGCATACCCTGCAGAACCGTTTCCGCCTGAGACAGGGTCGTAATTCCGGCGTCCTGTAGCGAACGCCGGAGGGAATCGTAATTACCCTGCTGCTTTTGCTCTACCCGACCAAACGGGTCATTCATATTCATGTGGAAGATTTGTCCTGTTCAGACGGTTTCTCGGCCGTTGCCGAGCCATTTCCTTTCTCTCCTTCAGCCTGCTCCCGCTTGGTATCGGTAAACTCGTCATCCATCAGAATGCGGTT
>JAPHUG010000271.1 GCA_026197195.1 Sedimenticola sp. | reverse complement strand
GGCTGCAGGAGAGACGTTTCCACTTGGTGCGCAAAGGCCGGTACCGCTGTTTCTGGCCAGATAACCAGTCGGCTCTGCCACTCATCCCGGGTTAACCGGGTATAAAGCTCCAGGGTGGGGGCGAGCATATCCCGCTTCCATTTTGCCTCCTGGGCAATATTGGCCTGAATCATACTGACCCGGAAGGCCTCACCCGCCGGTTGAGTCCAGCTGACCTGCTGAAGCATTACCCCGCTACCGATCACCAGCAGCAGACCGGCCGCCAACTGGAAACGATGACGCACACCGGGTACCAGCAATCGATAGAGCAACCCCACGCAGAGCAACACCACCCAACTGACCCCATAAACCCCGATCAGCGGCGCGAAACCGTTGAGGGGAGAATCAATCTGTGAGTAGCCTAGCGTCAACCAGGGGAAGCCTGACAGCACCCAGCCACGCAGCCACTCACCCAGCACCCAGGCAGAAGGAAACAGCCAGAGCAGGTGAATCTTTGGCACCCCTGAAGCGAGGCACTTACTCACCACCCAGCCCATCAGCCCGTAGTAAAGCGCCAGGATCAGTACAAACAGCAGAGTAATGGCGATGGCGGCCAGGGTGCCCATATTGCCAAACTGGTCGATACTGATATGCAGCCAGAAGACGCCAAAACCGAGCAGCCCCAGACCATAACCCCACCCCTCACGAAAGGCGCCTGAGTTCGAGGTGGTGTTGAGTAACCCAAGCAGTATCAGCGGACCGATCAGGGCAAACAGGTAAAAAGAGAAGGGCGCGAAGGCGAGCACCGACAGGGCACCCGCCGCAAAGGCGGCCAGAAACCGCCACGGAGAGAGGTGTTTTAGCCAGGAGGTCGAACTAATCCTCAGAATCCTCTGGCTGTTCAAGCAGACGAATATCCAACAGGTGAATGCGCCGACTGTCCGCCCTCAGCACCTCAAAACGGAATCGATCGATCTCAGCCACTTCGCCCCGTTTGGGCAAGTGCCCCATGGATTGGGTCACCAGTCCGGCAATGGTTTCAAACTCTTCATCCGAGAAGTCACTGCCAAAATAGTCGTTGAACTCGTCTATCGGCGTGCCGGCCTTGGCGGTATATTCATTTTCCCGACGCTTGAGGATGGTGGTCCCCTCATCAAAGTCGTGCTCATCCTCGATTTCACCGACGATCTGCTCCAGCACGTCCTCAATGGTCACCAGCCCATCCGCTGCCCCGTACTCATCCACCACAATAGCCATATGACTGCGGCTGGCGCGGAACTCATTGAGCAGGACATTGAGGCGTTTACTGGCCGGCACGAAGACCGCCGCCCTCAACACATCACGAATATCAAAGCGGCGTTTATGCTCAGCGAAATAGGCCAACAGGTCCTTGGCCAGGAGAATACCTTCGACCTCCCCCTTGTCATCACCAATCACCGGGAAGCGGGAGTGAGCGGAATCGATTACCACCGGAAGAATCTCTTCCAAGGGGGCACTCTTTTCAATCACTACCATGTGGGCACGGGGGATCATGATATCCCTCACCCGCAGCTCAGATACCTGCAGCACCCCCTCCATCATGGAGAGTGCCTCGGTATCCAGCAGGGCACGCCGCTTGGCATCCCTTAGAAGTTCGATAAGTTGTTCTCTGTTTTCCGGTTCGTTTCCAAACGCCTGTAACATCTTTTTCAGCCAGGATTTTGAAATCGAACCGCTGGTAGTGCCGTCGGTACTCATAGTTCCCTTTACGATCAATATGGATTGGAGTAGCCCAAGTTAGCCAAAATCTCCACTTCAAGATTTTCCATCTCTTCTGCCTGCTGATCATTAATATGATCAAAACCGAGAAGATGCAAGACACCGTGTACCACCAGATGAGCCCAATGGGCCTCCAGCGGCTTGCCTTGCTGTAACGCTTCCTCTGCCACCACAGGGGCGCAGATCACCAGGTCACCAATATGGTTGCTTTCAACCACCTCGGGTGCCTCGAAAGGAAACGACAGGACGTTGGTAGGTTTGTCTTTACCACGATATTCGCTGTTCAGTTGCTGACTCTCATCCCGGTCCACAATACGTACAACCAGCTCGACATGGTCCAGCCGGTTATTCAGGGCCGCCTCTGCCCACGCCTGAAACTGTAATGGATCAGGCGCGCCATCGGCCTCAACCATGTGTTGAATCTCTATCTGTAGATTCACATCTTATCCTTGTTTTTATCAAACTGCTCATAGGCACCCACCACCTTCTGCACCAGGGGGTGTCGCACCACATCACGCGCATTGAAGAAGGTGAAGCTGATCCCCTCAACCTCGCTGAGGATCTCTATCGCCTGCCGCAGGCCTGAGGTATGCCCCCGTGGCAGATCTACCTGAGTAACATCGCCGGTGATCATGGCCGTGGAGTTAAAGCCGATTCGGGTCAGAAACATCTTCATCTGTTCCGGCGTGGTATTCTGCGCCTCATCGATAATAATGAAGGAGTCAT
>JAPHUG010000500.1 GCA_026197195.1 Sedimenticola sp. | reverse complement strand
TAATACCTGCTTAATCTCTTCAGCCAGTTGGGCGTAACGCCCCGCGGAGATTCGGTTGGCGGCACGGGAGGGGTGAATGCCACAGCGAAACAGGGCTTCGCTGGCATAGATGTTTCCAACGCCCACCACTACATGACCATCCATAATCAGGTTTTTTACCGCCACGCTGCGTCCTTGCGCCTTCTGATACAGGTAGTCACCAGTGAACTCGGATGAGAGTGGTTCGGGGCCCAGGTGCATGATGAGTTTATGCTCATCAACCGGGGCCTCGGTCCAGAGTACCGCGCCAAATCGACGTGGGTCATGAAGGCGTAAACAGATGGTTTTAAATAGCAGATCGAAGTGATCATGCTTGCCCGGTGCTGTTGTACGGGGAAGTATCCGCAGGCTGCCTGACATGCCAAGGTGAATGATCAGTGTGCCGTGCGACAGTCGGATTAACAGGTACTTAGCGCGTCGCTCTACAGCGCGTATCTTGCGGCCTTTCAGGTGTTGTTCCAGCTCCTTTGGTATGGGCCAGCGCAGTTGCGGTTGCCGGATCACCGTGCCGGTGATTGTCTGGCCGGTGATATGGGGGGCAATACCACTGCGGGTGGTCTCGACTTCGGGAAGCTCGGGCATATCAATGGGACTCGCCGGGGGGCTGCAGTAAGCTATCCGAGTTGAGATGATAGGCCAGACCCAATGACTCCTGTATTAACAGGGTCTGCTTTTGCTGCTTTACGATGCCAAAGGTTAGTGGCGTAGGGTCCTGTTTGAGTGTGATTGTAACGCTTCCCGTCCGTTCTACATCGGGGGGCTTGGTTACCTTGGATACCCATGTATGCAGCCAGGTATCGATTTTGCGTTGTAACTGTTCTTGAGAAACAGTGTCGGCCAAGGGGGTGAGTCGCCATTGAGTATTATCTGCTTTGATCTGCCAATCCGGTGTGGTGATTTGGTTGATCTGGACATTTGCTGGCAGTAGGGCATGGCTGATGAAAGCTTCAGCCTGCGCTAGAACATGGTGTGGAAAAATATCGTTAATCAGATAGAGCTGGTCGTCGATGCGCACATAACGACGATAGTTATAGGGGTGGGTCCCGCCAAATATGATCAGCGTGTCATTGAAGGTCACTTCTGCCAGTGGCTTGTCCAGGCCAAATTCCGCCAGTCGGTCGGCAGGGAGTGGGAAGGTTTCTACCTGTGGTGTGGAGAGCAGATCCATAAGAATGTCGATGCGTGGACCATTCGCCGCGATAGGATAGGGCGCTGTCATCTGCCAGCTATCGGCGTTGCGTTGCAAGACAAAGGCGGGGCCGTTGTTATTACGAATTTCAATGTGCTTAATGGCGCTGGGCTGTAATGCGGTTAAGGGGATGACGGTGGGTTGCTCACGCTCTTCCGGCGTTAGCCAGACAAACAGGCCCAGTAGCAGCACGATCAGCAGCAGGAAAAGATTAATCAGACTCTGTCTTCGCATAGCGGTTTTCCTTATGCGCTGCGCCGGCGCCACCAGATCAACAGGCCGGTGCAGATCAGGAGCATGGGTAGTATAAACAGAAACCCCAGGCCGATTGCGGCACCGATTGTCGGGGATAGCTGCAACTCAATATCAGAAGCTGTTTTTGCCGGTATGTCCAGCAAGTTGTCATCTTCTGTCAGCCAGCGAATCAAATTCAAACCAAGGTCCATGTTGCCGCCATTGCCGAGGTAACTATTGGAGATAAAATCACCATCGCCAATCACTAGCAGCCGTTGGGTCTGATTGTTGTGTGACCGGCTCAGGGCCATGCCAATGGTCAAGGGGCCAGCGAGTTCACCCAGTGCTTCACTACGCGCGATCTCTCCCTTCATCGGGCCAGTCTCATTCCAGCTTCCCGCTTGTGTCTGCAGTAAGGGGGTGGCTTGCCAGTCACCTGAATCGGTCTGCTTGAGTGCGGTGGCAAACGGGAAGAGTGTCACCCGGTTAAAGTGGTTGGTGGCCGGATGATCAGGAAAACGGTTTACCACCGCAATAGCGGGATTATCCAGTCCGAGTTGAGCCGCATTGGCGTCTACAACAGTGCCCGGCAGAAGCCCAAGCCCTCTCTGTTCGAATAGGCCAGAGAGGTTGTACGGTTCACCCGGGTCGGTTAGCCATAGGAGATTGCCGCCCTGATTAAGGTAGTCATCGATCAGTTTGAGCTCGCCAGGCAGGTAGTCAAGTTGAGGGCTGGCCAGCACCAGCAGGGAGGTATTCCGGGGTATCGCTGGTTGCCGGGTCAGGTTGAGACTCTGAAGACGATAGCCTTTTTGCAGTAACGTAGACCCAAACTGGCCCAGGTCGTGGTTGGCCTTTCCGGTGATGGTTCGTTCGCCATGACCTACAATCGTGACGATCCAGCGTTCACCCTGTTGAATGAGTCGTTGAATGGTATTGCTGATGGTTTGTTCGTTAAGGATGCCCAGGTTTTCACTACGCCCCTGGTAACTGAACTGCAGTTCACCCGAGAGACGGATGCCCGCCTCACGGGTCAGTTGCGGTTGGCTGGCGGGGTCGATGAAGACCAGACTGATATCAGAACGAATCTGTTGATAGGGTTCAATCAGCGCCTTGATACGCGCCCTCAACTCCGGATTCGGTGGCGCGAAAGAGCGAATCTCCAGAGGGGATTCAAGGCGAGTGAGCAGTTGTTGGCTGGCGACAGAGAGTGTGTTTCTGGACTGATGGCTCCAATCAAATTGGGTTTCATAGCGTTGGCTCAGCCAGCCTAATAACCCCACCACTGTGACCAGTAGCAGGTAATACAGAGCCCCTTCAAGGCGCTGACCTAATCTGCCGGATCGCTGGGGACTCATCGCGCGGCCTCTCTCTGCTGTTTTCCCAACTGATGCATGCTCATCAACAGGGAGGCTCCGATGATCAGGAAAAAGTAGCTCAAGTCACCGGTGTTGACCGAGCCGTTCAGAAAGGGTCGATAGTGGCTGGCGAGTGAGAGCCATCCGAACAGTTCGCTCTGACCAGAGAGATTGACCACCCACAAAAACAGCAGCACACCATAGGTACTGACGGCCGCAACGGCCGGTTGCGCTGTCAGACAGGAGAGCCACAAGCCGATGGCACCGTAACTACTGATCAGCAGGGCCAGGCCCAGAATAGAGGCCAGCACCCTGCCTGCATCGATGGTTGTGCCGAACAACAGGGAGAGAGGGAACAGGGCGATCAATAAGAGTGCGATGCCCAGGGTGGCCAGCAGGGCAACATATTTACCCAGGATGATCTGGTAGCTGGTGATGGGGGATGAACGCAGCAGTTGTATCGTGCCGGTACGATACTCCTCACTCAGAAGGCGCATGGTCAACAGGGGTATGATCAGTAGCAGCACCATGGCACTGGAGTCGAACAGTGGCATGATGATCAAATCAGTGACGCCCTGTTCCGAGTGGCGTGCAATGAGATTGGGCTGAATGCTTAGATAGGTCTCTATCTGTACCAGAAACAGCCAGGCAAGGATGAGGGTCATTACTGCCAGCAGTGTCCAGGCCAGGGGGGATTGAAACAGTGAACGCAGCTCTCGGAGGGCCAGGTTGCTGATCATTGGGTGCCATCCCCCAACGTCAGTCGACTGAACGTCTGCTCCAGGCTGTCACCTTCAGGCCGCATCTCAAACAGTCGGTCGCCCCGGTTGATAATGGCATCAGCAATATCCGCCGCTGTACCGGCTGACAGGGTTACACGGTACTGCTGGTTACTGACGGGTTCAACCTGGGAGACACCGGGCAGATCGAGGAGATAGTCAGCTTTTTTGCCTTGATCCAGGGTAACAAGCAGGCTTTGCTGATGGTCAGGGGTAATAGGGCCTGTGTAGACCAGCCG
>JAPHUG010000175.1 GCA_026197195.1 Sedimenticola sp. | reverse complement strand
CGGAGACGAGCCGAAGCGCAGTTCACGCCGTGGGCGTCGTGGTGGCCGTCGTAGACGCAAGCCCAATACAAATGAAAATGAGTCAGCCGATCAGGCTTCTCAAGAGAATCAGAAACAGCAAGACGCGCCTGTCTCTAAGGAAAGCACGGAGGATGCCTCACAAAAGAGTAGTAGTCCAAAGGCCAATAGAAATCAGCGCCAGCGCAAGCCCCGCAACCAGAACGAGGGTGAAGAGAACAAACCGCAGGATTTAAAGAGCGAAAAAGCGGTAGATAAGCCAGCCCAGGAGAGCAAGCAGGATCAGCCAAAAGAGGCCCCTGCACCTCAAGCAGCGCAGGCCAAAGCCGAGCAGCAACCCGCAAGCCCTGCCAAGCAAGCAGAGCCTAAAGCTGCCGAGACCGGCACCAAGCCCACTTCGGCTGCCGCCGAAAGCGCGCCCAAAAAGCCTGAGAGCAAAAAGGCTGAGACGACACCAACGGAAAGTAAGGCCAACACGACGCCAACACCTGCTAAAGAGCCCGCAAAGCCTGAAGCACCCGTGGCACCGGCCCAGAAAGCCACACCCAAGCCAGCTGAAACAAGCCGCAGCAGCAACGAACCGGTGTTACGTCAGGTTGAGACTAATCCTGCATCGGTAAAGGCTATGGAGACAGCGCCATCCAAGCCAAAACCGGCTCAGGAGAAACCGGCAACAACACCGGCGGCGAGTATACCGGCGCCCAAGCCGGCATCCAATCAGCCACTGCGCCAGGTTGAGACCAAGCCAATGGCCGCCAAGCCTGAGGCCCCTGCACCCAAACCAGCGGTCACTGCTGCACCTAGCCCGGAAAAGAAACCAGTGGCAGCTCCGGTGGCCGCAAGCAAGCCACAAGCCGCTCAACCGTTGCGTCAGGTTGAAACCAAACCACGTCCAGCGTCGGAGAACAGCCGCCCTGCTTCAGAAACACCCGCCGCCAAGCCGGTCGCTGTCGCGCCTGTGGCTAAGGCTGACATCCCGGCCCCTAAAAAGCCGGAGACTGAAGCGCCAAAAAGCGAGACAAAACCGGCCGGTGATAGTGAATAGCTAGCGCTATTCAGAACCAACAAAAAAGGCAGGTAACCATCCGTTACCTGCCTTTTTTGTCTGACACTACAGCGCGTTAAAATGATCAGAGCTGATGCTCATGCCTGATGTGGGCTAGCAAGGCTTCTGAAGCGTCCAGAACCAGATCGAACACCTTATCAAATCCCTTGCTTCCACCATAATAGGGATCTGGAACCTCTTTGGTGCCCAGTTTCGGCGCAAATTCCAGGAATAGATAGAGCTTTTTCTTACCTTCAGGTGAGGCAATAAATTGCAGATTTGAGAGATTATCCTTATCCATCGCAATGATGTAATCAAACCGTTCAAAGTCTTTTCGCTCTGCCTGACGAGCCCGTTGCTTGCTCAAATCCACACCCCGTTCGGCGGCTGTTTTCTGTGACCTGGGATCGGGTGAGTTACCCACGTGGTAGGCATGCGTACCGGCTGAATCAACTAGAATTTTATCTTGCAGACCTGCGCGTAACACTAAATCTTCAAACACACCATGGGCCGTTGGCGAGCGACAAATATTGCCCATGCAGACGAACAGAACAGAAACTTTATTCATAATAAAAAATCATAAGGGAAACGAGAAGTTATAAGACGACCTGCTTTACGCATCTATTAACGATGCATAAAACCGATGGTAGCCTATACTCGGGTGTAGATTGTAGTCTTAATAATGGAATCTTGCATTATGGGATGGTTTAGCAGACAAAAATTTGAACCGGCCAGATTTGAGCAGCTTCAGAAAATGCAACTCAAAAGAATAAAACAATATAAGCCCTTTATTCTTTTACGCGTTAGCCGCTGCGGCTGCATCAAAGCCATTCAACAGATGGACAGTATCTATTTAATCAATGAGGCGCCTAAACTTCCTTTACCAGGATGCTCATCAGCAAAGTGCAGCTGTACCTATGAAGGGATCGTAGATAGAAGAAAAAACAAATCCCGCCGATTCAGGGTGGAAAGGAGACGCGATTTTAGACAGAGTATGGAGAGACGGCTGAATCATGGACGTCGAAAAAGCGACCTGCTCATGAGCTATCGACATTATTAATATGTACCTGCTACCGACCCTTTGATTTTTTGTCAATGTTTAACTGTAGTGACCTACAGGGCTGGTACAGGCTCACTGTGTTACCCTATCCATCTTGTTTTTAACCAGCACCATTGAGTCCATACCGTGAATGACCAGGCCTTTTTACAACGCATACGCACCTTGATAGGCAGCCACTTTATGTATGAAGGCAGAGAATGGGTGCTGCATGAAGTGTTGAGCGATGAGGGCAGCGTGGTGCTTGCTGACCCCTCCAGTCAGGCGATTATCCAGGCAAACCTGTTTGGTGAGCCTTCACGCAAGGGGCCGGAAACAACCCTTGTGCCACTCTATGGCGATACCCCCGACACCCTGTCGGACGCACTGCTTGAACTGCTCTCAAACAAAATAGGCAAACCTGAGACCGATTGATCGTGTTACCGTATTACTTGAACTGCTTGTTAGCCCGTTCAAGATCTTGCTGTGTATCGATCCCCTGCCCCGGCATTTCACTCGCAACACTGACGTGAATGCGCTCCCCATGCCAGAGCACCCTTAGCTGCTCAAGCGATTCAACAGACTCCAGCGGTGATACTGCCCATTCAATATAGCGCGACAGAAAGCCAGCCCGATAGGCATAGAGCCCAATATGGCGATAGAACCCTTCTACCTGGTTCGGAACGGCTGACTGATCAGCAAATTGATCTCTGTTCCAGGGTATAGGGGCACGACTGAAATAGAGTGCATAACCCTTGGCGTCCGTTACCAGCTTGACTACGTTGGGATCGAACAGTTGTTTTTTTTCAGTCAGGTCAGCACAGAGTGTGGTCATTACAGCATCTGGATGGTCGCGCATATCCTCAGCAACCTGTTTTAACAACCCGGAGGGCATATCTGGCTCATCACCCTGCAGATTAACGACGATCTCATCTGCGTCCCAACCATAGCTTTGAACCACTTCAGCAATGCGGTCGGTGCCGCTCTGGTGATCAGCCCGGGTCAGGCATATTTCACCGCCAAAACCTCGGACGCAATCGGCTATTCGATTATCATCGGTTGCTACAACCACCTGATCTGCACCACTGGCCAGGGCACGCTCATGAACCCACTGCACCATCGGCTTGCCTGCAATATCAAGCAGCGGTTTGCCCGGTAATCGGGTTGATGCATAACGTGCCGGGATGACTACTTTAAATGTCATTATGATTCCATTAAGCGGGATTAAACCAGATCAGGTAATTTACTCGACCTCTTCATCAGCCGGTAGTTTTCTGGCTTCATCTTCCAGCATGACCGGAATGCCATCACGAATGGGATAGCCCAGCCTGTCTGCTTTACAGATCAGTTCATTGCCTTTTCGATTGTAGGTCAGTTTACTCTTACAGAGGGGGCAGACCAGTATATCCAGTAATTTCTTATCCATCTTTCAGCTCTCTAATCAGTTTATCCAATTGTTGAATAAAGCCCTTGCTCAGTTCAGCACTGACTTCCAGATACCAGTGGCGTGGCTGGGAAAACAGCGTGCATTTTACCGCATCTTTCTCGGTCATAATGACCGGTCGTTTATCGTTGGGTGATATCTCTGCAGCAGTAAACGGATGATGATCGGAAAAAGGAACCCCATCAACCTGCATACCCAGTCCCATCAGGGTTTTAAAAAAACGCTCAGGATGTCCGATTCCTGCTATTGCATGCACCGATTGGCCACTAAACCGTGTCGGTGAGACCCGTTCTCTGGTACTGAGATTGACCAGGTCACCCGTTACCAGACTCATACAATGATCTGTAAAACCGGACGACCCATTGGACACCACCAAGTCAACCCGGGATAAACGACTCGCCCGCTCTCTCAGGGGGCCAGCTGGAAGACAAAACCCGTTACCCAAGCCACGCGCCCCATCAATGACCGCTATTTCGATATCTCGATCAAGTGCGTAATGTTGCAGTCCGTCATCAGAGATAATGATGTCACAAGCGGTCTCATCAAGCAGGGCCTGACCCGTTACAGGACGATCGGGTCCCACCCAGACCGGAGCACCACTCCGCGCTGCCAGCATGACAGGCTCATCCCCTACTGCCTGAGGTGAGCTATCGGCATGGACCCGGATAGGCCAGTGTGTTGCATTACCGCCATAGCCCCGGGAGATGATACCCGGCGTATAGCCCTTATTTCGCAGGTAATCAGCCAACCAAATCACCAGCGGCGTCTTTCCGGTGCCGCCAACCGAGATATTACCGACAACAATAACCGGGACAGGAAGTCGTTTAATGGTTTTGAGCCTGAACCGATAGGCCAGGCGTCGAATACCACTTAAAAGCAAGAACAGCCAGGAAAGGGGCAACAACAGAAGCGAAACAGGATTGACGCTGGTCCAGTAGTGGTCGATTTTTTTCACAGATGGATCATTCAGTCTCTACCGGCTGTTTGCCGGGAAACGTCATGTTAACAAAGCCCAGCTGGCTCGTTACATCCATGACTTTAAATACCGACTGAAAATCCGCACGGGCATCGGCCTTGATAATGACAGGCAGATCACGCCGCACACCAGCGGCCTTCTCAATCGCACTTTTCAGTGTGCCAGCATCGGTATTGACCACCTCCCGCTCATCTACATAGAAGCGGCCGTTGGCGTCCACAGTAATCTGCAGGACTTTCTCCTCTTCGACCTGCTCATCCTGTGTGGCAGCGGTGGGCAACTCCACTTTAATACGTGACTCTTTATCAAAGGTGGTCGAGACCATAAAAAAGATCAACAGCAGAAAGACCACGTCGATCAGTGGGGTCAGATTGAGCTCAGGCGACTCTTTACGATGTGGACGAAGGTTCACTAGATCACTCCTGCTCGCGCTCACCCTGCATCACTTCAACCATCTTCAGCGCCTGCTCTTCCATCTTCACTACCAGCCGTTCCACACGGCCACCAAAATAACGGTGAAACATCAGGCTTGGAATGGCGACAGATAACCCGGCAGCGGTGGTAATCAAAGCCTCAGAGATGCCTCCTGCCAAAACCGTTGGATTACCCACTCCCGCCGTCATAATCGCGGCAAACACCTTGATCATGCCAATAACGGTACCCAGTAGTCCTAACAGCGGTGCGATTGAGGCGATGGTGCCCAGGGTATTGAGATAGCGCTCCAGTTCATGCACAACCTGCCTGCCCACCTCCTCGATAGCCTCTTTCATGATGACCTTGGAGTGCTGTCGATTCACCAGCCCTGCCGCAAGAATGCGCCCCAGTGGGGAGCCCTCTTTAACAGTCACCACATGGGCATTGGTCAATTGCCCTTTGCTGTGCAGCTGCCAGATCTGGGCAACCAGGTTATTGGGTATTACACGCTGCGAACGCAGTGCCCAGAGTCGCTCAATGATGATGGCCATGGCTACAATTGAGCATGCGATGATGGGCAGCATCAGAATACCGCCGGCTTTAACCAGTTCAAACACCTTCTCGATTCCCTCTGGAGTTCAGTTTTACTGTGTCCGGGGCATTCGCCCCATCAGATGTGCTGTATCATACTGTATTACAGACCCTGATCAAAAGCTGTTAGTCCGTTCCCATCCTGTTGTACCCCATTCATCCAATACCGCTGCGTCAACAGGCGGTGACTCCAGGGCCCCTCGAGCGTTCCATCAGCTGATAGTAGTAATGAGAGTGCCCCGGATTCTG
>JAPHUG010000109.1 GCA_026197195.1 Sedimenticola sp. | reverse complement strand
TTCAATGGCCACAAACTGCTGCAGAAATATCCGGACTGTGCGGAGGCACTGGCAAAATTTCGTATCAATCCCGGTAATGTCGGGCGCGGCGCCAACCGGGATGAAAAATTCGCCTCCATGATCGAGCTGGCCTGTCGTTATGACAAGGCGGTTCGTATCGGTGTCAACTGGGGCAGCATGGATCAGGAACTGGTGGTGCGGATGATGGATGAGAATGCCCGATCCGCGCAACCACTGGATAATAATCAGATAACACAAGAGATCATGGTTGTCTCCGCGCTGCAGAATGCACGGCGGGCAGAAGAGCTGGGTCTGGGGCGTGATCGGATTATCCTCTCCTGTAAAATGAGCGGCGTGCAGGATCTGATCGGCGTCTACCGTGAGCTTGCCGGTCGTTGTGACTATGCCCTTCATCTGGGCCTGACCGAGGCGGGTATGGGGTCAAAGGGGATTGTGGCCTCGACCGCAGCCCTGGCCATTTTATTGCAGGAAGGCATTGGTGACACGATTCGCATTTCGTTAACGCCCGAGCCGGGTGGTGCCAGAACCCAGGAGGTGCAGGTAGCACAGGAAATCCTGCAGTCGATGGGGTTACGTTCCTTTACCCCGATGGTCATTGCCTGTCCCGGTTGTGGTCGAACCAGTAGCGTTTTTTTCCAGCAACTGGCGCAAGAGATTCAACAGTACCTGCGCAACCAGATGCCACAATGGCGTGATCAATATCCCGGTGTTGAAGCTATGAGCGTGGCGGTGATGGGCTGCGTGGTGAATGGTCCGGGTGAGAGTAAACATGCCAATATCGGTATCAGTCTGCCCGGCAGTGGTGAGAGCCCCGTGGCCCCTGTCTATGAAGATGGTGAAAAGACCGTCACGCTAAAGGGTGATCATATTGCGCAGGAGTTTCAGGCGCTGGTTGAGCAATACGTGAAGCGGCATTACGGCCAGGCCTGAACAGAGTCGGTTAACCGCTTGTGAGGTTGGGCCAGGCGACCGGTCCATTTATTCCTGTTTGTTTGAATCTTCCATTAGCCTTATGAATTCAGGGTGCTGCAGAAGCAGCTCCCTTCCTGCCCGGATGAGTTTTTTCGCACCATTCTCTGGCAGATTGAAATCGGTCGGTATCGTGGAGAGTGGCTTACCCTCCAGGGTTTCGCGGGTCTCTTCAAGATTGATATCAATAAAGTAAAGTTCGATTTTGCAGTCAACTCCCTTTTCACAATCCCCCGCCCTGTCACTGTTTTGCGACCAGGCCGTCATCTGGCTATGCAGATAATCCTTGGTTTCAAAGTTGTAGTTACGTAACGGGGTTGTGCTGGCGGCATTAATGATGACCGCTTGGGGTGGATGATCGGGCCTTTTTTCCCATTCTGTTGGAAGGCTGGCGGCGGCATCAATTTCGATCAGAACAATACGCTGAACACGGTCCAGTTCGTGCTGCTTCAAGGCATTCTCTATGCCATCGTTAATAATGATCTGATCCATGATGGCCCTGAGTCCGAGATTATCCGATAGACCGCCGTCAAGCAGATGGATATAGGGGTGCTCGGCTTGGTTCAGGTAACGTTTCCAGGTTCTGGATAATCGGTGGCGGCGTGGATTGATCTCCTTCTCTGCCAGGCCCTGCTGAACCCAGCCGGGGGTGGGGTGGTTACAGCTTCCCGAACGATTCATCAACGTGATAGGCGTGAATATCAAGGGTACAGCGCTTGAGGCGGCTACGGCGCGGGCAACGGGAAACTGCTCGCTATCTGAGCATATGAAAGAGAAGATCTCGGGAGTGAAGCCAAAGCGGCTACCCTTAAACAGATCGGTCGCATTGATGATGACGATCGGGCCCTTTTCATCGAATAGCTCACTCAGTGAGCGATCGCCATAAAGTTTCTCTCTGAAATACTCATCCAGAACATCACCGGAGCCAAAGGTGGTTGATGAGAGTCTTGAAAGGTTTTCCAGTGAGAGCATGCGTTGTCGCATCTCATTTCGAACGTCCCGTTCAAGGAAGTTCGATTGAAAATCCCAGAATAGCCGGTCGCCATGCAGTCCATAGTAAGCCGCAATGATGCTGCCACCGGAAACCGCCGAAATCATGTTGACCTTATCCAGCAAGGAGGGCGAGCCTGGGTTGTCGGACACCGGCGTGGTCCAGAGGGCTTCCAGCACGCCATAGGCAAAGGCTGAGGCTCGGCTGCCTCCCCCTGAAATAGTCAGGATCAGCAGGGTGGATTCCGGTGGTTGGGGCTGGGTGATCGGACGGGCAGTGACGAGTGGTGGATTGTCAGGAAATCGGGCTGTACTGGCACAGCCGCTGAGCAGCAGAAAAAAGAGAAAAAGTACGGCTATTTTCAGGTGACTGTGCATCAGGGCTACGGGATCTGGAAAAATTAGTTACCAGTTTACATCAATATCCCGTTTCTGACTTTAGAGCCATCAGGCTACGCTTTTTTGTGACTGATAGATTTGGCCCAGTTTTCCATGGCGGTATTGGCCACAGGCATGGGTGCCTCCAGAAAAGTAATAAAGAAACGATCAGGCAGTTCTGCAATTCCGATCGAGCGGGGTCGTAACGCCATGGCTTCCGGTGCGGGGAGGGCAAAACCAAAGCAGAACAGAATATTGCAGGCAGCCTTGATCTCTTCACTGATCTGCCCATTAGGCAGTTGCGCGGTGTGGCTATAGTGATCAAAAGTGGCTATGAACTGAGCGGCAGGGTCTGCCTCTATCAGTTGCTTGAAGTGGGCAATAATCTCGACCACGCTTTTGAGGTCTGTTTCTGACTTTTCAATCTCCAGCGAGAACAGAGAAAACTCCTCCCGCGTGAGGGACTGCTGCATGGCTGACTCCTGAGGGAACGTCCATTATCCCAAACGGCTATAAAATCGATCTACTGTGAGGTTACGAGTTCGTCAGCTTTGCTGCATTGAAAAATATCAATCGAAAAAACGATATCGGTCAGTTATCAGCAATGAATTCCAGGTTGGGTATATCCAGCAGGTATTTGTTGGGTTCGGTTTCAACCAGCAGGCTCTTGCGCTTGAACTCTGCAATAGTGCGGCTGGAGGTCTCAGTGGTGATACCCAGCATGGCCCCCATGTCTTCACGAGGAAACAGTTCACACTCGCTGGACTCCTGGTTTCGCACCAGGCGTAACAGCAGGCGTGCGACCCGTTGTTTGGCAGAGCCAGTTGATAGCTCGGTCAACCAGGCGTCGGCCTCTTCCAATGCCCGCTGCCAGCGATTGAGCAGCTCCTGGTGTAATTTTGGGTTGGTCTTGGAGAGTGCCTGAACCACACTCACAGGCAGGCTGCAGGCCTGAGTGGCTTGCAGGACAACGGCATCGTGTTTGTAGGGTTGTCCAAGGAGGGTCTCCAGTCCGGTTACATCGGTGGAGCGAATCAGCCGAACAATCCTTTGGGTGCCGTCAGGCAGATACTGTATCAGTTTTAGCACGCCCGTTCTGATGGTGTAGAGCCGATCACCCTTGTCACCTGCACGGTAGAGCGTTGAACCCGCAGGTAAGGTATAGAGATCGATGGGCTGATGTATTTTGTCGAAGTCTCCCTCTTCCAAGCCTGCAAACAGCACCGAATTTCTCAATGTGCAGCTGACGCAGTCGGCAATGCCTTCCCAGGCTTCTTTATCGGAGAGGTTTTTCATCAATAATTCTCAATTCCTACAGAATGATCGTACACAATCCATTGTACTGTGATTAAACGGTTGGATTAAATGCCCTCCCACGCACTTGTGGGAGGGCGTTGGACTTAGTCAAACTTCGGTAGATGGGCCAGTGACTCTTTGATGGCCTCTTCCGGGTAATCATAGTCTTCCAGTTCACCGGCAAAGAAGCGGTCATAGGACGTCATATCAAAGTGACCATGGCCTGACAGATTGAATAACAGCGTCTTGGCTTCACCTGTTTCGGCACAGCGTCTTGCCTCACGGATTGTGGCGGCGATGGCGTGCGTGGATTCAGGTGCAGGGACAATGCCTTCACTCTTGGCAAACAGGACACCTGCCTCAAATGTTTCTGTCTGGGGAACCGCCATGGCGCTGAGCAAACCCTCGTTATAGAGCTGGCTGATCAGGGCAGAGTCACCATGGTAGCGCAGGCCACCTGCATGGATGCCGGGTGGCATGAAGTCGTGTCCCAGTGTGTACATTTTCATCAGTGGGGTCAGGCCGATCGCATCACCGAAATCGTAAGCGTAAGTACCTTTGGTGAGCGTCGGGCAGGAGGTCGGCTCAACCGCAACCAGATCTACCTTCTTGCCGGCTGCCTTATC
>JAPHUG010000298.1 GCA_026197195.1 Sedimenticola sp. | reverse complement strand
TGCAGTAAAGTTCGCGGTATTGTGTTTTTATCATCGACTTCTCTCCGTACCGCTAGATATTGGTGTAACGTACGCCGGTATTCAGCTCAAGGTCGGCCCTTATCTGGTGACTGCTCTCAGCTTTCAACGCCTTGGCGATAGCGCTCTCTGGATTTTTCAAATCACCAAACAGGATGGCCTGATGACCATCTCTGTTACAAGCATCCTGACAAGCGGTGGTTGAACTGCCTGAGTCAATGCGACCCACACAGAGATTGCACGATTCGACACACCCTTTACCCCGGGGGGCACCTGTCAGCTGTTCGGCGACATCCTGATGAATAAACGAACGGGCTTTATAGGGACAGGCCATCATGCAGTAGCGACAACCAATACAGGTGTGTCGATCCACCATGACAATGCCATCAGCACGCTTGAAGGAGGCCCCGGTGGGACAGACATCCACACAGGGAGGATGCTCACAATGCTGGCACATCATCGGCAGGTTGGAGACCTCGCCGGTCTGCGTATCACGCAGCTTGACCTTGCGTACCCACTGTGGACGCTGGGCATTCCACATCTCATCCGATTGACCTTCCGGCCGTTGCATCAGGTCAATGCCATTCTCTTTATTACAAGCATCGACACAGGCAGAACAGCCATCAGCGCATTTATTGGTATCAATCAACATACCCCAGCGCACGTCACTGGATGCCCCCTCTTCAGAGGAAGCATTGGCCACGGTCAGCATCACACCGGGTGCAACGACAGCCGCTGTAGCAGCCACTGCAGTCTTACCCAGGAATCCACGCCGATTCATATCAGGCTGGTCATTGTTACAACTCATGATCAGTCCCCCTTAACTGTGGCGTGAAGGCGCATCAGTTCATCACGGCTTAAAGAAACCGGCTTATCCAAAGACTGCAACAGTCCCAGAGAATCACCAAACGAACCGTTCAACTTCAGTGCCGTACCCGATCCGGACTTGGCTTCTGGCGTCTTGCGATGACACTGAAAACAACTCAGGCTAACAGCCACATACTCGTGACAAGATGAGCAGAACTGCCCCTCCGCATTAACCGACTTATAGGCTCCGGCGTCATCAGCTTCAGCATGGCACTCAACACACTCGGCCAGACTGTACTGAGTCTCCCGGACTCCTTTACGTACGGTCATATCACGATCATGCGTGAGATAGTCCATGTGATTACGTCGCATGTCAGCCGTAGGCGCCACACAGGCATCCAGCCCGGCCGCCTTTGACCCTTTAGTAACAGCTGTTTCACTGACCGCCCCCGTAGAGAGGAGCAAAAATGCGCCTCCTACGAGTACAGCAGCGAATCGCCTAATGCCGGTTAAACGATCCATCACAGCTCCTATTCACCCAGGCCCATCTGGATATAACCGGTTGGGCACACATCACTACAGACATGGCAACCAATACATTTGTTGTAATCCGTATCGACATAACGGCCCGTGGTGGCATCCGTCTTCTTGACCCGGAATACAGCATCCTGAGGACAGAACACCACGCAGTTGTCACACTCGAAGCACATGCCACAGCTCATACAGCGTTTGGCTTCTGCCACCATCTGCTCTTCACTGTAGGGATGCAGCCGTTCCTGGAAATGCCCCAGAACAACATCCGCTGAAGGCACCTCTTCCGAACGCTTATTGCGTGGTGTGAAGGAGAAGTGTCCAAGGAACAGATCACTGGAAGGGATCACTTCCTGTTCAGCACGATTCTCAAAGTTATGGACCGCATACTTGGCACCATCGGTTCCACGCTGGTCGCCCGCTTTAGCGTCGAAACGCTCTGGATCCTTACCAGCTTCATGCAGCTTGTCCAGCAGATCAAAATGGTGCACATCCACCTTCGGACGTTTCACCTGCTCTTCCTGTTTAAGGAAGCGATCGATACTTTCGGCCGCAATAGAGGCCTGACCAATGGCGGTGGTCAACAGATGGGGACGAATAATGTCACCCGCGACGAAGTGGCCATTCTTTCCAGGAACCTGGAAGAACTTGTCCGCGTCAATCAGGTTACGATCATTGGCCATCTCTTCCAGACCGGTCATGTCACCACCCTGTCCGATAGCAGAAACAATCAGATCTGCTTCGATTACACGCTCGGTGCCTTCAACCGGGATTGGCTTCATGCCGTCCATTGTGCAGTCACACACTTTAAGTGCGGTTGCACGACCATCTTCACCGACAATGACTTCCAGAGGCATGACACCATCAAGAATGGTGACACCTTCGGTGGTAGCATCAGAGACTTCGTGCTCGGCGGCCATCATCTTGTCTTTGGTAAACAGCGAGGTCAATGTAACCTCAGAACCCTGAGCCGCAGCGGTAACCGCCGTGTCGTGCGCCACATAGCCATCTTGTACCACCAGTTCTGGACGATCGGTTGGGTTCTGGTTTTTCACGTGTCCCAGGCGACGGGCCACAGAGACCACGTCGATAGAGGT
>JAPHUG010000292.1 GCA_026197195.1 Sedimenticola sp. | reverse complement strand
GCCTCTATCTCTTCACGATGGACAAAGATCTTTACCGGGCTGCCGTCATCCCGCACATCGGTCTGCTGCTTTTCATCACCATGACAAGTGAGGCAACGTTCATTAGAGATGATGCGCTTGCCTGTTTCCGGATCAAAGCCGTGAGGAATCTCCTCTCCCAGCAGGGTGGTGGTACCACGCTCTGCCGCGGGTAGCGGTGAAATAGAAACAATGAACAATACGACAAGGGCGAGCCAGTTCCATGGTTTATGACTGATCTTTGACATCTTGTGATCCTTGCGGGCTGATAGGTACAACCGCTACAACGAGGCAAAAAAGCAACAGAACAACTCAGTCCACAGTGAACTTTTTCTGTGGGAGTGTTCCAAGCATTAAAATAATCTGAGATCAGAAATCAGGGATTGTGTTATTAACTAAACAATAAAACCCCACCCTAAAGATCTCCCGCCAGAATAAACTAACAAGATGGGTGGGGTTATTACTTGATAAACATCAATGGCTTTCCGTGGTTGTCTCTATGGGGGTATATGCTTTTTTTTGTCTTGGCTATTTGTTGGGTCACCTGTCGGGAGAGCGATGCGAGTCTTGCACGGTTGAAACAACAGGGAGATGAACCAGAAGTCTGTAGCCTGTGCTTTGATTTCTAAACAGGCTACTGCTCAACCCAACCCGGCCGTGAAGGCTGTGGTGCATTGGGGGTGAAATGTTCGAGAGGGGATGTTGGACGTCCTGCTCAGTCTACTCTTTTTCAGCCCATTCACGTATCTTGCGTTTGAGTTTTGCTTCGGCCTTTTTACAGACCTCATCCCAATCTTTATCCTCAATAGAGGGCTCTTCATCAGCTGACCACGCCTTTAATTTACGCATGACCTTGGCTTCAACCTTTTCACCAATTTCATCCCACTCCTGGTCATGCTTCTTCTTGACGGTGCTTTTACAGCTTACGTGTGAGCTGCCACCCCAGATGAAAATGACGCCCAGCAGAAAACCAAAGTCATACCAACCGCCGGTATTGAATGTTTCATAGACATTAACGTTCTCATTGAATAGATGAATAATCAGGCTGATAAAAGCGATAACGCCATGCCAGAGGCCATACCAGAAACCGGCAGGAGTATCCTGTGTGAACTGAGGGTCGCCTGCGGTGCAGCCGGCCAACAGGAGCATGGACGTAATTAGGATGAGGCTGTTAACCCGTCGGGAGTTTTGTCTTTCCATGGGTGACTCCTGGCTGCCGTCAACTCATTGTATACGGGGCATATTATAACTAAAGCGATTTAAAGTAACTGCGCATCATCTCACGCTGTTTCTGATTGGGTAGTCGCCCCTTGCCTGCCTGCATATTGTCGATCATGTGCTTTGCTTTTGTGGTGGCGGGAATGGCGCAGGTGACAGCGGGATGGGATATGACAAACTTAAGAAAGAATTGTCCCCAGCTGGTGCAGTCGAACTCACTGGCCCACGGGGGTAAGGTCTTGCCTTTGGTATGCCGGAACAGTGACCCCCGCTGATAGGGACGATTGATAATGACGGCTATGCCCTGTTCTTGTGCCAGGGGTAGCAGCTGCGATTCAACTTCGGGTTCATTAATATTGTAGGTGAGTTGCAGGAAATCAAACGCATGCTTTTTAAGTATAGAGATCAACTGATTATGATAGCGTCCGTGTGAGGTGGTGATGCCGGTATAACGGATCTTCCCTTCTGTCTTCATCTGGTTAAGTGTTTCAAGGTGGCTTTGCCAGTCCACCAGATTGTGTATCTGCATCAGATCAAACCGTTCTATACCCCACTGTTGGCGTGATGACGCCATCTGTTCAATGCCGGCTTGTTGTCCGTCGATCCAGACCTTGGTTGCGGAGAACAGGTTTTTCTCACCTTTAATCATGGGTAGGAGTGTCCCAATGACTTGTTGTGCAGAACCGTACATGGGGGATGAGTCGATCATGCCACCGCCCTGGTCAAAAAAGGTTTGCATCACTTGTTGCAGTTGCGCGAGTAGCACCGGATCATTTCGCGCTTCAAAGGTGCGGGATGTACCCATGCCGATGACCGGAATCTGTTCGCCACTCTTTGGAATGGTCTTGTAAATGGGTTGATTGGCGGCCTGTAACGTTGATGGAAGGGCAAGGCCGATGGCCAGGTAACTGCTGAGACGGATGAACTCGCGGCGATTTAGCGTATCGTTGTCAATCATGGATAGTGCCTCATTCAGCGTGTGGTGATTCCGCCCGTTGTTGTTGTGCTTGGCCGAGTTTGTAGGCGACCCATGCCCATAACAGTGCCAACGGTACGGCAATAAATGCGACGCCAGAAAGTGTGATGCCCAGGGCCCTTATGCCACTGTAGACCCAGGCGCTGACGGCATCACCTGTTCGGTAAACCAGGGTGTCGATAACATTCTTAGCCTTGTACTTCTCCTCCCTGCTGAGTACGACATAGAGCATCTCTCTGGCGGGTCGCATAATGGCGTAGTTTCCTGCCCGGCGTATCACTTGCACCACAATGAGCAGGGCTACAGTAGGCGCAAACCCCAGAAGTATGAAACCTATGGCAAGTAAAAGAGGGATAAGTGCCAGCGCCATGGGGAGTTTAAGCCACTTTATTAGTCGATTGGTCAGGAACAGCTGAATCAACAGGGTAAGTGTGTTTACTGTCAGGTCTATTTGGGCAAATAGTGCTGTGCGTTGGGCAGAATCAACCAGGGCATCCCGAATGATCTGTGCCTGCATGAGATAGAGAAAAGTGGCCAGCGTGGTGAACAGCAGCATCAGCAGGCCAATACCCATCAGATAGGGTGAGTGAATAACCAGCCTGATGCCGTCCCAAACACTTCCGCCTATGGCCGCTTCCTCAGTCACCGTTACCACCCTCCCCGGCGGGGTGGACTCCTTTGGTGCCCAATGATCGAGCCTCGCTATGGAGAGTATTGCCCAGGCCAGAAAGAGTGCGGAGATGAGCAGCAGGTTTCTGGGGCCGATCGGCTCAACCAGCAGTGCAGTGACTGCGGGGCCTGTGATTGCGCCGACGGTCCCCCCGGCTGCAATAAAGCCAAACAGCCGCCGAGCTTGTCCGTTGCTGTAGATGTCGGTCATAAAACTCCAGAAGACCGAGACGACGAACAGATTGAACACGCTGGCCCAGATGAAGAAGCTACGTGCAACCACAACAGCGAGCACGCGCTCTTCCATCAGGAGATAAAAAAGCAGCATCGTGCCAATGAAGAATAGATAGACATAGGGCAGGAATTTACGACGAGGAAAACGGGAGCTGACCCATCCAAACAGGGGTATCGCCGCGATCATCGCCAGCAGGGTGCCGGTAAATAGCCACTGGAGGTTTTCGACACCACCCAGTATGCCCATCTCATCCCGCATGGGTCGCAGGATGTAATAGCTGCAGAGCAGAGCAAAAAAGTAGCTGAATGACCAGAGAAGGGCAGGTACTTCACCGGGTTCGACCTGGATACTCTTGCTTAACAGCTTTTGGATGGCTGACGGGTTACGATCCATTGGGTGTCCATGCCCTCATCGTGTATGGATTTATAAGACTATTTCTTGCGACAACTGTAGGGCCATATTATTCGGGTGTCGGCTGGAAATAGTTCGCCGCTGTCCAGGGTGTAAGAAATGGCTACCTTTTTTTCTGCTTCCGGTAGTGCCCGCATGGAGAACGAATCAAACGGCGGTTGCTTACGATAGAGGGCAATGGGATCCATCCAGTGAGCCTCAAAGGGGATCAGGACACTACCTGTATCGTAATACTTTTCGTTTGTGGAGTAGAGAATATCAAAATGTGTAACGGGTCGCCGGGGCCGCCTGCAGGGTATCCCTTTAAGTTCGCAACCCTGAACGCCGGTGTTGCCTGTCTCACCCAGTACATCACCCATCTTTACCCGCTGTCCAATTGCCAGTTTTGGCATGTGGTCAAAGTGGGTATAACGGGAATAGAGATAGAGTGATAGACCACTCTCCTCTGGGGTGTGGCGCAACACCACTTCAATTCCCCGGGGATTGTTCTTGCCTTCGTAGAGGGCGATCACTTCCCCGTCCATAATGGCCAATACCGGGGTGCCAAAGGGGGCGGGGATATCGATGCCGCCGTGATAGGACTCTTTTGGTCTTACCGGCGTGTAATCCTTCCCATACCACTCATCAATACCGCGGCAACTGACATCATCTGGCCACACAGGCTTCAGATCTGTTTCAAACAGACCGCGACTTTTGAGATGGCCAACATCATCAAATTTCGCGCGGCGTATGGCCGCCATAGAGACAGGGTCAGGCAGGTCGGGGCGCTGCCCGGTACTATTGTCTGCTTCACCAAAGCGCTGTTTCAGTTCATCCAATGACACAGAACCATTGTTATCCAGGTCGACCTCATTGAAAATGTTCTTTTTGCGCCACTCCTTACGACTGATTTTTCCGTCACCATCCTTATCCAGCTTCTCCATGACGCTGGCCGCTGTTTTTTCGGCCCAGACGGCTGAAGGTGCTGTTAATCCGAAGCCAATAAGGATCAGAGGAATGAGCCGGGAGCTTAAGCGTCGCAAATGAGTATGGGGCACGGTACCAACCTGTTGTTTTATTCATTATCGGTTGAAGTATAGCGTGCCTGAAACGGATTGTGCTTTAGCTGGCCTGTTTTAAGTGAAGAGGCTCCCTGTTACTGCCGATCAGTTGATCTAGCCAGGCAAACCCCGCCTCCCAGTCACCCAGGCCGGATTCATGATTAATATGTCCGTAGTTGCCGATCTCTTCTATATGCGCACCGAAGCGTTGAGCAAACAGGCGTCCCCGGGGTAGCGCGGAGTAGGGATCGTTGCTGCTCAACAAGGCGATAGACGGGAAAGGGAGCGGTTTAAACACGGGCTTGGAGAAACCCTGAATGGCCGTGGGTAGATCAGGACGTTGTACATCAGGAATAGCGACCAGCAACGCCCCCAGTACCATGTCAGAGCGGTATTGAGCGGCCCATTCGGCTACGGTGATGGTTCCCAGGCTGTGGGCAATCAGGATGACCGGGCCAGTGACGGCGCTTATTTCCCTTTGCAGGGCTTTTACCCAGTCGTCATGCTCCGGATAGTCCCAACTGCTGGGTTGGGTACGGCGGCTATTGGGCAGGCGCTGTTGCCAGCGGGTTTGCCAGTGCCTTTCGCCTGAATTCTGAAACCCAGGAACAATAATGTAGTGAATCTTATTTTCCGTATCCATTTTATTTCCTTTATTGGGCTTTTGGTTGGTGATTAGTATAAGAGGGGGTGTTTATTTTTCATAAGAATCAAAGGCTCTATGACTAGTGCCATCGGTTATGTGTGCGCAACTTGTTGCCCCTGATGGGCGGGTATAACATAATGGTCACATAAAGAAGGCTTATCGTTTATATAAAGAAACTTGCCGGTTACAATCTCGCTGGGTAATGCAGTTCCTATTCAATGAGGCGGGCGTTTTTTAAAACGCCATCTGTAGGCTGTATGTCTGCTTTTTTGGTTAAGTTTATATAAAGATATCAATCTGTTGCGATTCGGTGTGATTACGAAGCGCCGGGTGATGTTTTTTTCTGTTTTTAACGGTAAGTGCTGGCTGTAGCCAGATTCCCGCACTTTTAGCGGTGATTCTGGCGCATCGTTGAGATAACGGTGGGGCTCGGTGAAGGGAATACCGAAGGCCCAACTGGAATGAATACCTAAGACTT
>JAPHUG010000453.1 GCA_026197195.1 Sedimenticola sp. | reverse complement strand
TCTGGCTCTGGCTCTGGCTCTGGCTCTGGCTCTGGCTCTGGCTCTGCAGAAACAGTTTCAGGCAACGCCGTCCATTCGTCCACTGCATCAGAAGCAGTGAAATCATCATCAGCAGATTCAGCAATAACCGGCGCGTCATCAAGCAAACCTTCCAGCTCACCAACCACTTCCGGTTCACCGTTACTGGCAACTTCATCCGTCAGATCAACAAGCTCAAGTTCATCTGCATCAAAGGCGTCTGCTTCAACAGACTCCCCGACAATTTCATCCAGTTCAGAGAGATCGACAACCCCGTCAGGTAGTTCAGACCCAGCAGAACCCTCATCAGAAAGTTCATCTGCACTGATCCCAGACGCGTCTTCTGCTGCTGTAAGGGCCGTAACGGCAACGGGTTCAGATACAGGAAATCCATCATCTTCTGGCTCAGGGGCAAGCTCTGGGTCACGCCGGTATTGATGAATCTCATCAATCAATTCGCGCCAATCCGGAAGTACCGCACCTGGGACATTGATTGAGCCCAATGTCGTTTTGAACAAATCCACACTGCGATCGATCAGATCCAGGGCCGCCTGATCGGCAGACCGGCCCAGGCCGCTCAACTGGGAAGCCATAGCCTCCAGTGCCGTACTGACCTGTGCAATAGGATCAACCCCCGCCATCTCGGCGCTACCGTGAAGTGTGTGCAATGCACGCACAATGTCACGATCAATGCGACAAGCAAGGGGATTTTCACTACAGGCATCGTGAAAATGACTGAGTGTTTCTATATGTGTTTGTGATTCTGCCTCAAAGATTTCAAGCAGTGTCTCATCCATGGTGATCGGCGCCGGCTCAACAACCTCTTCCGGCACCGCTACTGAAACCTCAGGTTCCTCCGATGAATCTGTTACCGTATCAGCGGCTTCGAGCTCATCCTCCAGATCATCGGTTGCGGTTGAGAAATCCAGAGCCTCATCAGCAGCAATCTCATCTTCAAGCGCATTGAGCTGATTCTCCGCTGATTGTGCTGCCTCAGACTCGGCTACCGCTCCTGGCTTTGATAACGCATCTGCCCGGGCCATCAGGGGCTGCACATCGATGTCTGGCACAGTCCCCTGCTTCTGACATTCGATCAGTACAGGAAGAACAGTAATAGACTCCATCAACACATCAATAACCGCCGGGGAGGCTTCAACTGTCTCATCAATGACGCGATTCAACAGGTTTTCCAACGACCAGGCATACTCACCGATCGTTTTAGCGCCCACCAGACGACCACTGCCCTTCAGCGTATGGAAAGAGCGACGGAAGGTCGTCAGGGCATCACTGTCATCACGATTATCTCGCCAACGGGGCAGATACTCCTCGATCACCGCCAACTCTTCCTCGGCCTCCTCAATAAAGATCTCCAGAATCTCAGGATCAATATCTTCAAGGGCCGGCTTTTCAGCGGAAGGGGTACGGCGCGGCTCGGGCTCAGGTGTTACCTCAAGTTCGGGTTCAACGGCCGCCTCGACCTCTACCTGTTCAGGCAGATCAGCAGCCACATCAGTTACAACCTCATCGTCGGGTATTGCGTCACTAACAGGCTCACTCGGCGCTTCTGTCGTAGGCTCAGGTACGTGCAGTTGTCTAAGGGCATCGCGAGTCACCTCCAATATCTCGGGGTGAATACCACGACCCTCCGTAACTGCTTCCATGTAGTATTCAATGCCCGTCACGGCATCTGCAAAGATATCCAGATCAGTAACATCGGGGACAGCCTTATCACCTAACAGATTCTGCTCAACATAATGATTGAGCCGCCCCATCAGGTCAGCCGCATCCGTTAGCGTTAAAACACTAAAGGCACCGGCAATACCATTGAATCGTCGCGGCGCATCTTGTAATAACGCCTTGTTTTCAGGCTGTTCGATATAGTTGAGTATGGCTTCCTTATTGCGCGCCATATCAATCCCGGCCTCATGCATGACCGAATCAACCAGGCGTTCAAACTCACCGGCAGGCAGACCAGAAAGCACTTGGTCTTCTGATTTTTCCTGGGTATACCGGCGAACCACCGAGAGATTTTCAAGCGAGGTTTCAATGAACAGGATATCCGCGGCCATCGCCATAAGATCTTGTTCATCGGGATAGCTTCCTGCCTCTACCAGATCGGCGACTTTGTCAGCCTGGCGCATTAATCGACTGCGCAACTCACCCTGTCCGACCATACCCAGGGTATCGGCCAGCTTCTTCAGCGGCTCCTGTTGTGCCTGTAAACGACTAAGGTCACCACTCTTGCTTCTGATAAAGAGATCGAGCTGATCTTTGATTGCAGTAAGATCTGCGCTGATGGCGCTACGCAATGACTCTAGCAGTTCACGCCCCGGCGCATGCAGATTTGCTGCATCGCTGGCTTGGCCCGCTTTATTGAATAACGCACTATCCAGTCCAAAATCCTGCTTCACCTGCTGTACTATCGGGCTGGAAGAGTCCGCTGAGGCAGTGTAATACAGGAGGTTTTTGATGAGATCGTTAGCGGGCGTTTCTGCAACCGCTAACTCACCTTGATCGATAATCCGCTTGATCTCCCGATCAACTTTACCGACCAACAGTTTTGTCGCAATACCCGAATCCAGCGCACCCTCATGTAGCGCCCGAACCGAAGATTGCCCCACTTGAAAAAACTGCCGCACCTGTTGGGTTCCAGCATTCTCCTCAAGGGTCTTGAAAATATCAGCAATTCGCTCAAGGCCACCGGCCGCATCCACATCACGGTACCAATCGAGCAGGGCTTTGTGATACTGAAAGCGAAGTTTTCTGGCCAGTTTTGGAAGTTCGGGATTACCCTCTTCACTACCATCTGCTGCTTTCAGTTTCTGATCAAGGTTTGGTGAGAACAGTGCCAACTCTGACAGCAGTGAGGCATCCCGTGCCGCTCTCAGCTCATTCATCAAGGGTAGCAATAGAAGCGGATTGTCACTGGCCCCTGACTCAATTTTTTCCAGATAGTCCGGCAACTGAGCCAGTCCAACCATCAGGGCTTCAGCGGACTCTCTTCTTTTTTGTTCACCTAACCCTTTAAGGGCATTGGCTACCAGCTCCATCTCTTCAGCGAGCATCGCGCCACCATACAACTGGATCAGTTGTAAGGTTCCACGAACCTGGTGGAGATTAGCGATACAGCCTTCCAGTTCTGTCTCAGGACCGGCTTCATCGACATACGCCTCAAGCGCATGCCGAGCCTGTTCCATGGAAGAATCAAGTTCAGCTTTGATCCATTTTAATGCGCTGTGGTCGCGGGCTTCACTCATACTAAGCCTTAATATACGCCAGTGGTTGATCGACGATCCCAGACATCTGATAGCCAACTAACAAAAAATGATCCGTTCCAAAGTCACGCTTCATTGTTAAAGAGAGCGTTAACATCTGGCATCTGTCGCTGGCAGTTTCTGGGCATCCTTTCATTACTGGTCACAATCCATTAGTTGTATTCGGGAAGACGGAAGCCAGCTACTGAACGCTGCAGCTCGTCTGCCATATCAGCCAGAGCCCCAATCGATGCAGCGGTCTGGTTGGTACCATCCGATGTCTGAGTGGTAATCTCCTGGATAACACTCATCGTGTCATTCACCCTGGAGGCCTCTTCTGACTGTGTCTGCGCCGTATCCGCTACACGCTGAATACGCTCGGCAATCTGGTTGGATACACTTTCAATCTCTTTCAGCGCCTCACCCGCATCCTCTGCGAGTTGCGCACCGGCAACCACCTCTGTCGTGGTCGCTTCCATTGAAGATACCGCTTCATTGGTATCAGCTTGAATGGTTTTAACCAGCGCCTCAATCTGCTTCGTTGCATTACCAGAACGCTCAGCGAGTCGCTGTACCTCATCCGCAACCACCGCGAAACCGCGGCCCGCTTCACCGGCCATGGCCGCCTGCATAGCCGCATTCAACGCCAGGATGTTCGTCTGATCAGCAATATCATCAATCAGCTCAACGATATCACCAATCTCCTGCGAGCTTTCACCCAGTCGTTTAATACGCTTTGATGTTTCCTGAATCTGCTCACGGATCGTGTCCATACCATTAATGGTTCGACGTACCGTTTCATTACCCTTGGTTGCAATTTCAACCGAGTGCTGGGCAACCGAAGCCGAGTCGTTTGCATCTGTGGACATCTGACTAATGGTTGAGGCCATGCTATTAATAGAGGTTGTGGCGGAAGAGATCTGATCTGCCTGATGCTCACTCGCTTCTGCCAGATGCATCGCCGTTGCACGACTCTCCTGGGCAGATGAAGATACTTGTTCTGAAATCTCGTTAATGGTGGTTACCAGACTACGCAAAGCCTCAATAGCGTAGTTGATAGAGTCAGCAATGGCACCCGTAACGTCTTCCGTTACCGTGGCGGTCACGGTCAAGTCACCATCAGCCAAATCACCCATCTCATCGAGCAGTCGGAGAATAGCCTGTTGGTTTCTCTCGTTCAGCTGACTACTCTCTACCTCACGCTGGCGGGCTGTCAGCAGCAGGATATAACCAAGGGCAACCAACAAGGCAATCGACGCACCACCTAATATGGCAATCAGCGCCGGACCGGCCTTGATCCCCATAACACTGACAAGTCCTGGATTATCGCCATAGACCGCTACCAGTTTTTCTGCCGCATCATTCACCCGGTCAGATACTGTTGTGACCTGGCCAGCCGCTTCCAGTGCTGGCAAAACAGCGGGAACTGTCTCAATGATCTCTTCAGCATGGTCATTGATGGAGCTAAAGAGCATGGCTGCTTCACGCAGTTTCTGTACTGCATCGGGATTGGTGATTTTCTCGATACCCAATGACTGACTACCCTCAAGCATGCCATCAAGTACACGTCCCAAACGATCAGAGTCTCGACTGAATTGATCAATAGCTGCGGCCGTGGCCTGACCACCATCAAGCACCTTGTTTACGTTCTTATCAATTCGCTCCGACAGCATAAGCTGACGTGAGGCAATGGATATCTGAGCGGGGTCTGCATTATTAGCTACCAAGTCGTTTACAACCTGCTCAGACAACTCCTGGAGCTGAGGCATAAATTCGGTAATAACGCTAATAAACTCCTGCACTGAAAGAATGGCATCCATATTGGAGAGAATGTCATCCGCATTCTGGCGCAACTCCAGCCAGGCATTTTCAACCTCGCGTAGCTGTGCATGCACCGGTTCAGGAGAGGCAGGCAGATTGATCGAGGGATCACCCTGTTTGAGTTCTGCCATGATCCGTTCAAACTTATCTCTCGAATCACGCAACTGGGGGAAAGCAGCCTGATTACCCGCTGCTGCCGAGAGGGCACTTTTTGCAATCTCCTGCGAGACCACACGCTGTTCCTCTGAGCGTACGATATAAGCCTCATCGTTTGCCGCCCACTTCGCCACATTGGCAAACGCCAAAAGTGTAGCCAACAGTGTTACGAGCAGCCCGATTGATAAAACAACTACAAGCTTGTTTGAGGCAGCTCCACCACCTGTTCGTTTGGTAGCCCTGGTATTCATCTAGTCTCTCTCCCGC
>JAPHUG010000426.1 GCA_026197195.1 Sedimenticola sp. | reverse complement strand
CGGGTGATGGCCATCTGAATGGTGTCAATGCTGACGCGCCCCCGATAGAGGGGGCTGTTGGCGACCTGAAGCAGCCGCGCTGAGAGGGCTGCATCAGTGGCGACCATATCAGCGATCTGCTGAGCGGTGACGTTCTCCTGTTCAACCGCGTCGCGTACCTTGAGGGCCACTTCCGGCAGCGTTGGGAGCGTGATCTGATTGTTAGTGATTGCGGTTTGTAATGATTCGAAAAACTCTTCTTTACCAATCATATCGGCTGTTCAGTCCCTAAAATAAGTGTCATCCACAATAGATGATCTACCCGCGTTGCTACTATCACTGTATCGGATCGTGTTCTGGATACTTGAACCAGAAATGGCCTGCTTATTCCTCAAAGGCATAGGGCAGGCTGGACGGGTGCAGCAGAGGGCCCTGGTCGTTAATTAAGTGGAGATTACCCTCTTCAAAACTTTTGATTTCAGCAACAGCCAGTAATTCGTATCCGCCAGAGGGGGAGGGCCTGACATCGACAATGCGTCCTGCACCTTGCCCTGATGCACTGCCAGGGGCAAACAGTTCATCGCCTGGGCTGGGCTGGGTGTCGGTCTCCACTGAGGCCAGATACATGCGCCTTTTTAACTTACCGAGATACTTCATTCGGGCAACGACTTCCTGCCCGGTATAGCAGCCCTTGGTGAAGCTGACGCCGTCGACCAGCTGCATATTAGTCATCTGGGGTACAAAGGCGTCCGACGTTTCCTCGTAGATGTTGGGAATGCCGGCCCGTATATCCAGCAGTGACCAGTAATCAGGCGTCCCAGGTGATGCATTTTCAGCCAGTGTTTGCCAGAGCGGGATGATCGTTTCCGGGGTGCCGGTCAGCTGAAAACGAGTCTCTGCACCGGGCAAGCGGATTAGCGTGGTGTCTGCCTGTTGTATAGTCGCCCCAGGTTGTTCAGGGAGTGTCGAAAAATGCTTGCCCAGCAGGGCTACGGCACACTCACCGGCTAGGCCAATTGTACACAGTTCATCTGTGGCATCGGTCACTTTTGCTTTTGACATAAGTACGAACATAGGTAGCCTTTTCAGTACATTACCGTGTGTACTTAATGGCATTTGTAGTAAATAGTCACCTCTGTTCATAAACAGTCTGAAGTTGGCCAGCATGCGTCCTTTGGGTGAGCAATAGGCGCTGAGTTGACTGCGATTTTCTGTGACGTCTCTCGTATCGTTAGTGAACTGCCCCTGAAGAAAAGTTTGGGCATCCTCACCTGACACCCTGATCAGTCCCAGATGGGAGAGATCAAATAGGGCGCAGTCAGGGAATGGACGGGCATGGGTAAAACTGACATCACCGTCTGCGGTGATCCGTGCGGATTGCGATTCAAGAAAGCTTTTCCACTGATTATTCATGTTGCTGTTTCCTCAGGTGCCTGCCTTGGAACGAACCAGGAAGACGAGTGTGCTTTGAATAAAAGTTATCTTAAACAACTGAATAGCCAGTTAACTTAACAGGTAGACTCAGTTGCTAATGGGTTAATTTGGGGGCTTGATCGATATTAACAAGCCTATCATATCGATTTCATTGGGTCGCCACTCTGGGTATATGGATTTATACTCAGCTGCCCAGTGATTCAGACAGGAAGAGCATGTCAGTTTATAAAGCAGCACCCGGCAGTTTAGCACTTTACAAGATTCGTCCGGCAAGAGTGACACAGGTGAGTGACAAGATTGATATTGATCTGGGCGCTGGCAAGGGCAAGCGGGTCAGGGATAAGGATATCGTGGTTCTGCATCCCGGTCCGCTCAACCGCTTGGAAGATCTGGTGGAGCTTGAGGGCGAGCTGACAGAGGCGTGGGAGTTGTTGAGTGGGGAACAGACCCAGCTGGATGAGTTGGCGGCACTCATTTATGGGGACTTTACGCCGGCTTCTGCCTGGGCAACCTGGACGCTGGTGGCGGAAGGGCTCTATTTCGAAGGTACGCCCGAGAGGATACTGGTACGCAGTGCAGAACAAGTAGCTGCGGATCAACAGGAGAAGGCGGAGAAACTGGCCGCCGAACAAGCCTGGGAGGCCTTCCTGAAACGTTTGGAGCAAAAGGTCATCCTCCCGGAGGATAGAGAGCGTCTATCCGAGGTGGAAATGCTTGCGATTGGACGCACTGAAGGGAGTCGTATCCTGCAGCTGCTGGGGCACCAGGAGACGCCCGTCAATGCGCATCGGATGCTGACACAGGTCGGTTATTGGACCGCTGATTTTAACCCACACCCTTTGCGACAGAACTTACCCTGGGATGATCCCGAGTTGGAAATGCCGTCGCTAACAGAGATGGAGCGGGTGGATCTCACGGGTATGGCTGCTTATGCCATTGATGATGAAGGGAGCGAGGATCCAGATGACGCCCTCTCGCTGGAGGGTGATCGTCTGTGGGTGCATGTGGCGGATGTGGCGGCGGCGGTGGAGCCCGATTCGGCCCTTGATCATGAAGCGCGGGCGCGGGCTGCCAATCTCTATCTACCGGAAAAAATCGTACATATGCTGCCTCCACAAATCACCAGGCAGCTGGCTCTGGGGCTACAACCGACCTCTCCTGCGCTCTCTATTGGCGTTAAGCTGGATGACACAGGCCAGATTACAGATGTCAAACTCTGTAAGAGTTGGATTAAGGTGACCCGGCTGACATACGGGCAAGTGAATGAGTGTATGAATAGCACTCCCTTCTGCGAGATCAAGGCGATAACGGATCGCTACAGGGAAAGGCGTCATGCCAATGGCGCTGCACGGATCGATCTGCCCGAAGCCAGTGTTCGAGTGTCCGAAGGAGAGATACGCATCCGGCCCCTGCAGCCATTGGCTAGCCGGGATATGGTCACAGAGGCCATGGTGATGGCGGGTGAGGCGATAGCGGCTTATGCGCTCGAGCACAGCATTCCGTTGCCCTTTGCCACCCAGCCTGCACCCGATAAGCCCGAGGTGCCAGAGGGGATGGCGGCCATGTATGCCTATCGCCGGAAAATGAGACCCTCTCAATCCCGAACCCAGGAGGGGCCTCACGCTGGCCTCGGATTGAGTTGCTACAGTCGAACGACCAGTCCGCTCAGACGCTATCTGGACCTGGTGGTGCATCAGCAGTTGCAGGCCCATCTGGCCGGAGATCCCCTGTTAAGTTATGAGCAGATAGGAGAGAGAGTGAGTATCACAGAACCCATAAATGGCGCTGTGCGACGCGCAGAAAGACTCTCAAATATGCACTGGAAGCTATTGTATTTAAAGCAAAATAAAAACTGGGAAGGTGAGGGTGTTGTGGTCGAGATGACTGATAACAAGGTCACGTTGTTGATACCTGAATTGGCCATGGAGACCCGGATTCGTGTCCGCTCACCCTTGCCTTTGGATAGTCGCGTACCGATCGCTGTAAGGGAAGTGGATGTCGAGGATCAGACGGCCTGGTTCAGACTGATTGGATAAGGGTTCCTCCTTCTCGCATTTTTACTGGCTACTCCCTATACTGGGCCGCTCAATTATAAAAAATATCAGGCCGAAGTCGGAGCGCCAGCATGTTGGGAGAAGAACAAGTCAAACCTTCCGACTCCTCTGTGGAGTCAGGACCCTCTGAGGCGTTTAT
>JAPHUG010000100.1 GCA_026197195.1 Sedimenticola sp. | reverse complement strand
CGCTGCATCTTGATGAGGCATTTCAGGAACCGTTTCTGCCAGATCACGAATCCATGGCAAAACTACAATTGACACGTGATCTGCCGACCCAGGAGTTGGCTGCCAATCTCAGGCGCGCGCTCTCCGGTATAGTTGCTGGCAATGTCAAAGAACAAGGTATTAATGCGATACGTGAGCATGGACCCTTTCAGATAAGGGGCGAACCAGAACTGATGCAGGCAATGGATGAGTTGTTGAAATCGTTCGCTCAGCAAGGTCGCATGCAGGTTAAAGGCGAGTATATACCCTGTTACGAGATTGTGACCATCTGACACTCATTCGGTAACGGGTCGCCAGCTTCTGAACATGGCGGCCTGTCCAAGGGCTGTACCGTCTATAGCAAGATTCCAGACCGTGGCGTGCTCAATAAAAAAACGTCGGCCGGTGCTCGCTATCCGAATTCCTGTGTAGTTATCAATAAAACCCTGGGCGTTGACCGCCGCCAAAAGCCGTGCACGCTCCTCTCTCAGGGGTTGTTCGGCTGATTTTCTGGAAGGTAGTGAGGTAAATTGCTCCCAGCTCATTTCAAACAGATCGAGTGCCATCTTATTGGCGTAGTTGAATACGGGGTCCTCGGCGGTATCATGTGATACCAAGGCAAACGGGGCAAAGTAGAGTGTTTCACCCAGTGCTTCACGCGCACAATCAATCAGCTTGCGTCCCGTTACTGCGTAGTAACTATCACTAAGCAATTGGGCATGATCGTCACGATATCTGTTCTCAGGTGCGGGTGGAATTCGATCTGACATGGCTAGAGAAGTGGCAAATAAAAACCCGGCCATCCTAGCTTGTGATTAAGCGGCTGACAAGTCATGCCGTGCCATTACATCAACAGGGGGTTCATACAAAACCAATAAGGTTTCGACCGCCCCGTTTTGCCGTATACAGCCCCTCATCTGCCCGTGCCAACAGTGACTGAACCGTATCTTGGATCTCTTCATTGTTCACGTAGGTAGAAAGGCCAATACTGACAGTGATATTCAACGTTAAGGATTCATAACTGATATCAAAAGAACTGATCGCCTCTTTCAATCGCTCTGCAAGCACCAAGGCCTTCTCTGCGCTGGTCTCCGGCATCAGAATAGCAAACTCATCACCACCCAGACGACCCAATATGTCCACATTGCGAATGGTCGCCTCAGCTATCTGTGTAAACTGTTTTATCACCGCATCACCGAGCGCATGACCGCCACTATCATTCAGATGCTTAAAATTATCAATATCAATAATCATAAGTGAGAGGGGTGACTTGTAACGCTCTGACTGGGCCAGGTGGTTTTCAACTTCTTCCAGAAAGTGGCGCCTGTTAAAGACGCCCGTCAATGAGTCGGTTGAAGCCAACGCCAATAATTGGCTCTCCATCTGCTTACGTTGAGTGATATCCATACTGCTGCCAACAAAGGCGACAACATCACCATGATCGTCCAATACCGGTGCGATGGATATATACTCCCAATAGAGGGCACCATCTTTTCGCCGGTTCTCTATCTCCCCCCGCCAGGTTTCCTTACTTTTGATCGCACGCCAGAGCGAATCATAAACGGAGGGATCAGTGCGGCCTGATTTAAACAGTCTGGGGGTTTGCCCAATGACTTCGTCAGGAGAGTAGCCGGTAATCTCCTCAACGATGGGGCTGACATATTCAATAACACCCTCTGGATTGGTAATAACGGTCAATACTGGGCTATGTGTGACCGCGAGTGAGAGTTTTTGCAGTGTCTCCTCGGTCTCTTTTTGCGATGTAATATCATGTCCACTAAGGACTGCCCCACTGATCGTTCCATCCGTATCGTAGAATGGGGTTTGAACGACATCGATATATTTTGGTGGAATATTGGGTGGATGAATCCAAATTTGTGACTGAACGGTTTCACCGCTGAATGTGCGATTTAGCAGTGGCTTCAAAACGCTATTAAATACGGCTTCCCCATGTATTTCTTCTGGCTTTTTTCCAATCAATTGGGCATGTGACTGACCGAAGGCATCCACATAGCCCTGGCTGACCGCATGATAGGTGTATGACTTGTCAACGAACGAAAACAAGTTTCGGGCTGAACTTACCATATTGGCAGTGCGGCCCAGTTTTTCCTCTCGCCTGAACCGGATGTACTCGGTGCTGATTCGTTGACTCAACAGGCTAAAGAAATCTCGTAAAGATACCTTGTCGACACCCGGTTTATCATCAATTGAAAAAACATGTCCAACAACGGCATCGGTATCATCAAAAATTGATTGTGCTCGATAGCACTCACCTGGCAGACACCTTAGCAAGGTACTGTTTGCGAATTCTTTTTGAATGCCTGATTCAAAATAAATATGTCGCTGCTCAATACTACCTGAGCTTTTATAGAGCTGCTCACAAGGAGAACCTTTAAGGTTCAAGCTGAATGGATCAGCCAAACCGTCACCCTGCCAGAGCGCAACCACTTTCAAACTTTCCGATCCTGGATGACAGAACCCTATACCTCCCCAACGACTCTGCGATGCGACGGCAACGGCCTGGGCAGCCCGTTCCAGGAACTCTTTTTCTGAATCTGCTGATGCGGCGAGCAGTTGATGGGCAAGATTCAAATATTCCATTTGAGAATTATTCTTGTTCGATTTTTTGGATTGCCTACTTTAGTTATGGTTTTGCTGTAGTGCAACACTAAACATCAACAAACCTATGGTTTAGTGAAAAAAGTCGGGAACGTGTTTCTTTTAAGAATAAAAAGGACGGTATTTGTTGATATATCTCAAAATATTGCTCTTGTTATCATCTAATACGCCGATGTGTTCAAAGTGGGTTTTACCCTATAAAATACTGCGAAATACTTCTTCAGTGACAACCCATAAATGAAATTCAGCCAACTCAAAATCGGTGACCGCTTTGTATTTAAAGGAACCGAGTTTACTAAGAGCGGTCCTTTACAAGCTGTTGAGTTAGCCACTGGCAGCGAAAAAACCATCATGCGCGCTGCCCCTGTTGCACTGGCTAGCGATTCGACCCAGAAATTGAATGCACCCAATACGGGGTATGACAAGCTTGAAGCTTTGATAAGACGTTATCACAACGTCTCTATGGAGCAGGTAGCGGGACAGGAAGAAGACAACAAACGGGAACAGTTGGAAGCGCTTTTTGTACAGATATTACAGGCACTAAAAGGAGTTAAGGATTAAACAGCTGTTACCGAGATAGATAGGATGGTTTCCCCGATCAGGAGAAACCATCAGGCTTACCTTTATATCTTTGCAATAACCTCTATTTCAACTTTTGCATCCAGTGGCAAACGCGCCACCTGAACGGTTGAGCGTGCGGGTTTATGATCACCAAAGGCTTCGGCATAAACTTCGTTTAACAGTGCAAAATCATTCAGATCCTGAACAAATACAGTGGCTTTAACCACGTTATTTAATGTTCCGCCTGCTGCAGCCAATACAGCCCGTATATTACTGAAGACCTGACGTGCCTGTACCTGCACATCGCCCTCAACAAACTCTCCTGCGGCTGT
>JAPHUG010000002.1 GCA_026197195.1 Sedimenticola sp. | reverse complement strand
TTGTCCTGATCGGTTTCAGTGAGGTCTTGAATGGGATCAACCGCTCAAACTACGCAGTTGCCGGGGGGGCAGGAGCCAGATCAGCTCAGCTGAAGCGGCCTTGGGGGATCCCTTGAACTGCAATAGACAGGCGGCCCCGCGCTTGAGTTGCAGGAAACTGAAATGTGAGCCGTTGGTGTACCAGGAGATCAGTTCCGATAGATCAGGTTCATGTCCAACCAGAAAGACGGTGCTTTCCGGTGGTAGGTCGGACAGCAGACTGGTCAATTTGGCAGGATCAGCGCCCGGGTTTAACTGTGGAATAGCCTGTAGTGTCGCCTCTGGATAGATTTCAGCGATCTCTTCGGCTGTTTGTGCGGCCCGGACCAGGGTGCTGCTGAGTATATATTCGGCCTGCGGTTCAAGTTTTTTCAGCCCCTGGCGAGACTGCTGAATGCGCTTGATCCCTTTTTCCGTGAGCGGGCGCAGGCTATCGTCCTTGCAGGTCTTGGCAAATAGTCTGGGGTTTTCAGCAATGGCGTGTCGGATGATGATGATTTTCATAATTAATTATTCTGGCAAATCCGATTGAACCGAAAATATACGTTAGAATACAAGATTACACCGGTTTGCTTGTTCATGGCACCCGTTTGTTGGGGTGGATAATGAGTGATTGAACGGATGAGCCGCGTATTCTGTTCTTATTATGATGTGCTTGTGATCATGGGTCCTGCTATGAAATTTTGCAGTCAGTGCGGTAGTTCGGTAGAGATAAAGGTACCGCAGGGTGATAACCGTCCGCGACATGTCTGTATCGAGTGTGGGATTATTCATTATCAGAACCCCAATGTGGTGACGGGCTGTATACCTGAGTGGCAAGGCAAGGTGCTGCTCTGTCGGCGGGCGATAGAACCACGCAGAGGCTACTGGACGTTACCGGCCGGTTTTCTTGAGAATGGTGAATCAACGCAACAGGGAGCACTGCGAGAGACCTTGGAGGAGGCCAATGCCAGGGTGTCAGTAGGCCCCCTCTACACCTTGTTCAGTCTGCCCCACATTGATCAGATCTACATGTTGTTTCGTGGGCCTCTGGAAGATCTGGATTTCGGACCGGGGGAAGAGAGCCTTGAGGTGAAGCTGTTTGCGGAGGCTGAAATTCCCTGGGATGAGTTGGCCTTCCAGGTGGTGGCCGAGACACTCAAATTCTATTTTGAAGATCAGCGTCAGAATGACTTTCGCTTGCGTTCCGGGGTCATAGAAAGATTACCCGGTGCAGCACGACGCTATCGCACCCTGCTGCACGAGGAGTAGGCTTTCCGGGGCTCAGGAGGGGTCATAGACCAGCCGGACGTTGGTGGCAATCAGGCCCTCATCCACATCACTCTCTTTCAGATAAAACTCAATGATGGTTTCCCTGTTTTGTAGTAATTCAGGTGTCACGCCATCTGCCAGTTCGTTGATATGGCAGAAGACGCTTTCATAGGGTGATTCCGATTCTCTTGGATCGGTGATCCAGAGGTTGGGTGAGACCTCCCGTATGAAGCGCAGAAAACCATAGCCTTTATCAGGAAACCATTTGGAGCAGACGCCCCGCACACAGGATCCTACTTTGCCCCACTCATTACGAGGTTCGTAGGGGAACGGGAGCAGGTCGGGTATCAGGTAGCCGCGATAAAAGGCATCAGCCTGGCGTTGCAGCTGTTTGGAGACATTGTCGAAGCCAAGCAGTTCAACCCGGCAGCCTCGGTTTTGTAACGCCGTAACCACTTGCAGAAAATCGCCATCACCAGTAACCAGCAGGATCAAATCAAGATTCTCTACCTGCAGCATGGCATCAACGGCCAGATCCAGATCAGCATTCGCCTTGGTGGTGACGTTGCCTTCATCATCAACATAACGCTTGACGTGTTTGACAATGATTTTCCAGCCGTAGTCACGCACCATCTGTTGATAGATGTATGACTTTTTGGCGTACTCTGAATCTTTCTTGGCCCGTTCCTGGTCAAAAGCGAGGTAGGTATTCAGTCTTAGCAGGGTGCCACCATCGCGAGCAGCAAAGCGCCTTAAAACGTCATAGCGCAATTGATAGCCACCGTTAAACTTGATGTTTTCGGCGTCCACAAAGACACCGACCTTTAGTGTGTTCAGATTCAATTTCCTCTTTGATTATTTAAAGTTGCACACTCGATCCGACGGTACATCAGATGCGATTATTGATAGAGCTATGTTACCTCAAACCACCTGTTTCTGCTCAAGCAGCTCATTGCTTTCCTGGGGTATGTCTGTACGGATAAAGCGTGAATTCAGGCCTTTAAGGTACTGGATGATAATCCCTTGTGTGTTGCCAATATTTTCATTCAGGATGCCGTGACGGTTGGTCTGGATCATCTCAATGATTTTTTCTCTACTACTGATCTTGTCAAAGACCCGATTGACACTGTCAGGTACCACCACCGGGTCTTGATCGCCTTGAAGCAACAGGGCCGGGCAGTGGATATCCTGTAATCGTTTGGTCAGTTGGTTAACCATCAGACGCAGCTCGAACAGTGAATGCAGTGGCATGGTGCTGTAGTTGATATCCGGGTGTTCCGTGTTATTGGGACGGAAGGGCATGATCCCTTCATAAGAGGGCAGCCAGCGCATGAGTTTATTTGCATGATGTACCAGCGGTACGAACATCATGTTCTTATTCTGAAATTTAATCGGAGTGGATATGGAAATGACACCGGCCAGTCCATCTGGTTGTTCGGCGGCTGCCAGTAGGGAGAGTGCGCCGCCTGTGGAAAAGCCTACCAGGCAGATATCGTCACAATACCCTTGCATGATGCGATAGGCACGCTGAACAGATGAAAGCCAATCTTTCCAGCTGCGTTCCCGCAGATCCCAGGGTGAGGTTCCATGACCTTTCAAGCGGGGGGCGATAACCGCAAAGCCGAGGTGGCCCAGCTTCTCAGCAAAGCCGTGGACCTCGGCAGGTGAGGCAAGAAAACCGTGAACCAATACAATGCCCAGTGGATGGGGCTTTTCAGGCAAAACAAGGAACGGCTCACCACTTTGTGTGGCGGTCTCTTTGTCATTAATCTCCTGATGTCTGGGTTTGGAGAACAGGGCTTTGTCCCAGTGGTAGGCTTGAAGCTCATCATCAAAAAGATGGCTGGCCATCTGCCTGGGAGTGAGCAATTTTGCTTGACTGATAGCGTGACTGATCAGTTGTGTCAGTCCCGCTACTGGACGTGCCTCATTGGCGTAGACTTCAATCATGTTTTCCAGGCGGATCTGGTCGAATTCATGATCCTGGCACAGCTTGGGCATGAACAGATAACGATCCCCTTCATGTTCGATCAGCTCAAGCTGGGCCGCGGTTAAAAAGAACTGATCGAGTCCAGCACAGAGGCCAATGGTCAGCTCACCATAACAACCGGCATCCCGTAGGCTCCGGTGCAGATTGACGTTGGGTATCTTCTGTACGGATTTAACGGCCAGATAAAGGGTGCGATGAAACAGCTCGGTGTTGACCGCTGTCTGATTCTTCTCCAACAATTGATAGATGATTAGCGAGGCAAGATGACTCAGGTTAATCGTCACCTCACTGTAGATCGCTTGCATGTAATCATTGCGCAGACGCAACGCATTCTGGCGCAGGCGGCTGGTCAGTAGCCGGTGTTTGAGGCTGGGATGCGGTGTCTCATGTTGCAGTAGCTCATCCAGTGATTTCATCTCTGGGGCCAACTGTTTCACAATAGGTTTAACCCACCAACTCCAGTAATCGTTACTATCGAGAATATCGCCCAGATGGATATCCATGTCGGTATTCTTCAGCAGGATGTTGCCCTCAATCAGCAGCTCCTCAGAAAGCCTTCGGCTGATCCCTCTGTTCATCAGCTCAAAGCCACTGTGTAACAGGTTGTCACTGACCCGCATTGGATAGAAGGTAATGTTGGCCGGTACAATGGTGGAGGGACGGTTGGCGGCTTTTTGTAATAGCTCAGTGTTGTCAAATTCCAGCTTGCTCATCCAGTGATCGATCTGGCATTGATCATTCTGCTCAAAGGCGAGTTGGATCGATTGCTTGAGCAGGTCAACCGCCAGCGACAGTACAGCGGCGCCCGTGTGATGTTTTCTGCGCTCAAGAGCAGTGCGGGAATAGATGCTGTATCGACCTCTTCTGTCTTGGGAGCGGCGGTCTTTCACCATGCCACCCTCTGGGAAGATAATCACCTTGCGACCCCGTAATATCTCCTCTGCCAGATAGGCTATCAAGCGTGGATGATTATGAGGAACGGCTCCGACACTAAGTAGGTAGTTGGTGAGTGCGTCATCATCCCCAAAGAATTCGCTGGCGGCAACCGAGCGACAAAAGGCTCCAGACTCCTGATAAATAAGGTATTGAGGAATGAATGTTTCGAAGCGGGCAAAGTGATTGAACAGGAAAATTTCGCCCTGAGCGACTTGTCCCTTGTCATGGTGCATCTTGATATTGACACTCAACAGTCTCTTGAGTGTGGAGAAGAGACGCACCGACCACTCATAGGTGGAAATGTTAATCTTTACTTCGTCCTGCCGATCGGTCAAACCGGAGCCCCCTGAAATAAAAAATCTGTTAGATCTGCGTATTATTCTGTTAGAGCATCACTAATCAAAGTATAGGCCTTGACGCTTAAAGTGTCTGCAACAGTTTATAGGACCCGAGGTATCCCTATAAGTTTTCTCCCTTTTGAATTTAGGCGGTTGTGCCCAATAAAAAAGGCAACCCCGCGAACAGGGTTGCCTCTATTGATCCTTATAAAGAACCGTGCTTATTTATTTGCGCGGTTCTCGATCAGATCATCCACCACGCCTGGATCAGCCAGTGTGGAGGTGTCACCCAGTGTGTCGATCTCGTTACAGGCGACTTTCCGCAAGATACGTCGCATGATCTTGCCTGAGCGGGTCTTGGGCAGGCCAGGTGCCCACTGGATCAGATTGATCTTGGCGATGGGGCCAATCTCGTTACGTACCAGCTTGACCAGTTCAGCCTTGAGTTCATCGGTTGGCTCTACACCCGCCATAGGCGTGACATAGGCGTAGATGCCCTGGCCGGTGATCTCATGCGGATAGCCCACAACAGCCGCCTCGGCAACCTTGTCGTGCAGTACCAGCGCTGATTCAATCTCGGCAGTACCCAGACGATGTCCGGAAACATTGAGTACGTCATCAATACGGCCGGTAATCCAGTAGTAGCCATCCTTGTCGCGACGTGCGCCATCACCAGTGAAATAGCTACCGGGATACTGTGAGAAGTAGGTGGATTTGAAACGCTCATGATCACCGTAGACCGAGCGCATCATGCCGGGCCAGGGGCGCGTCATAATCAATGCACCTTCGCATTCACCTTCCAGTACCTCGCCAGTTGAGGCATCGACAATTTCTGGTACCACGCCAAAGAAAGGCATTGAGGCCGAGCCGGGCTTCAGGTCAGTTGCGCCGGGCAGAGGGGTGATCAGGTGACCACCGGTTTCGGTCTGCCACCAGGTATCAACGATGGGGCAACGTGCACCACCTACCACGCGGTAGTACCACTCCCAGGCCTCAGGGTTGATGGGCTCACCTACGGAACCGAGCAGTCTCAAGGTTGAAAGGTCATGCTTTTTGACAGGCTCATCACCCACACGCATCAGGGCACGAATGGCCGTAGGCGCGGTATAGAAGGTATTGACCTTGTGTTTTTCACAGACGGCCCAGAAACGGCCTGCGTCTGGATAGGTGGGAATGCCTTCAAACATCAGGCTGATCGCACCATTGGCCAGCGGGCCATAGACGATATAGGTATGGCCGGTCACCCAGCCCACGTCGGCGGTACACCAGTAGACCTCACCCTCTTTATAGTCGAAGGTGTATTTGTGGGTCATGGCTGCATAGAGCAGATAACCACCTGTGGTGTGCAATACGCCCTTGGGTTGGCCCGTGGAGCCGGAGGTGTAGAGGATGAACAGGGGATCTTCTGCATCCATCTCTTCCGGGGCGCACTCTTCTGAAGCATCGGCCATCGCATCGTGGTAATAGATATCACGACCCTCTTTCCAGGCCACATCACCGCCGGTACGCTTGATAACAACACAGGTACTCACATTGGGACAATCTTCCAGTGCGATATCGGCGTTTGCCTTGAGTGGGACATTCTTGCCGCCACGGACCGATTCGTCAGCGGTGATCAGCGTCTGGCAATCTGAGTCCAGGATACGGCTGGAGAGGGCGTCGGGTGAGAAGCCGCCGAAGACGATAGAGTGGACCGCGCCGATACGGGTACAGGCCAGCATGGCCACAGAGGCTTCCAGGATCATCGGCATGTAGATACAGACACGATCACCCTTTTTAACACCCCGTGATTTCAGGACGTTGGCGAATTTACAGACCTCTTTGTGCAGTTCGCGATAGGTGATGCTTTTATCTTCGTTGGGGTTGTCGCTTTCCCAGATCAGTGCGGTCTGGTCACCGCGGGTTTCCAGGTGTCGGTCAAGGCAGTTGTAGGAGACATTCAGCTTGCCGCCCTGAAACCATTTGATGTTGGCGTCATTAAAATCCCAGTCACTCACTTTGTCCCATTTTTTGGACCAGGTGAGAAACTCTTCTGCAGCGTCACCCCAGAAGCCATCCGGGTCTTCCACCGAGCGCTGGTACATCGCTTTGTATTTTGCAGCATCAATATGGGCTTGAGCCGCTGTATCAGCACTAACCGGATAGATTTTCTCTTCGGACATAGCATGTCTCCTTTTCTTTAATATACGTGGACCAATGGCTTGGTCGGTTTCTCTCAAATTAAATCAATCTAAACTTTATTTTCGTTTCCCTGGACCGTTTTAAAAGTGTCCTAATTCGTATTGCCTTTTTACCAGTCGATTCACCGGGTTGTTGTATTCTACCAGTACGCTTGCCAGCCGCTTAAAGACCTCTGCCGTGATCATCGCGTCGCCTCGTGCGGTGTGTCGCCCCTCAATCACCACTTGAGTGTAATCGGCAACCTCCTCCAATGTATAGTGTCCAACCCGTCCGGTGTGGACGAGATAGAGTAACATGGTATCCAGCCACGGATGTTTCAGATGGCAAAGCAGCTCTTTCTGCAGGATTTTGTTGATAAAACGGATATCAAAACCAATGTGATGTCCAATCAGAACACTCTCACCAATAAAATCCGCTATCTCCTGCATCACCTCTTCAATCAGCGGTGCATCCCTCACATCTTCATCTCTGAGGTGATGAATACGGGTTGAGGCGGCTGGAATATCCCTTCCCGGATAGATCAGTGTGTTGAATTCTCTTCCCGTTAACTCCAATCCCTGCATTTCAAGCAGCGAAATTGAACAGATCTCATCACCTGCATAGGCCTGTAGACCGGTGGTCTCTGTATCTACAACAACAAATCGCGTCTCCTCTATCGGTTTATTGATCAACTGTTTCGGATTCACCGAAAGTAGTCGATGGTGCAATGCCAGCATGTCCGGGTCTGCCAGCAGGGCGCCTTTGCTCAGGGTGCGTCGAAACCCTGCATGTATTCTCCCCAGTAACTCAC
>JAPHUG010000249.1 GCA_026197195.1 Sedimenticola sp. | reverse complement strand
TCTTTTGATTGATTCAGAAGGTTATAGACCTAACGTTGGTATCATACTTTGCAATCAGCAGCGACAGCTTTTCTGGGGTAGACGTATAGGGCAGGATGCTTGGCAGTTCCCCCAAGGCGGTATAAACGATGGAGAGACGCCTGAACAGGCGATGTACCGTGAACTGGAAGAGGAAGTAGGGCTGAAACAACACCAGGTTGAACTGGTGGGTGTGACGGCCGATTGGCTTAAATATCGCTTGCCGAAGCGTTTTTTAAGGCATCACTGCAAGCCGCTCTGCATCGGCCAGAAACAGCTCTGGTATCTGCTTAGGGTGTTATGTGATGAGACGGACTTTTGTCTTGATCACGCCCCGAAACCGGAATTTGATGGTTGGCGTTGGGTAAAATATTGGCATCCGTTGCGTGAGGTGGTCTATTTTAAGCGCAAGGTTTATGTGCAGGCTCTTGAGGAGTTGGCACCCCTGTTATTTCCAGATGGCGCGCCGAGCCGTGCTCAGGCCAACTATCTGCGTCAGAACAGGCGGTAACGGGTAGTGCTGGAGATCCTTCATCGCATTGTCCAGGAGGTCAACGCTGCCCCCGATCTGGGAGAAGCGCTGCGCTTGATCGTGCAGCGAGTCAAACAGGCGATCAAGGCGGATGTCTGTTCTGTCTATCTGACTGATTTTGATCGTCGGGAGCATATCCTGCTGGCGACGGAGGGACTGAACCCTGAGTCAGTGGGCAAGGTCAGCCTGCCCATGCACCGGGGCCTGGTGGGCCTGGTCTGTGAGCGGGCAGAGCCATTGAATCTTGATGACGCCACAGAACATCCCCGTTATCTCTTCATTCATGCCACCGGCGAAACCCAGTACCGTGGTTTTCTCGGTGTGCCGATCATCCAGAATCGCAAGGTGTTGGGTGTGTTGGTGGTCAGGCAGGTTAAACCCCGCAAGTTTGATGATAATGAGGTCACCTTTCTATTTACCCTGGCAGCACAGCTGGCGGGGGCTATCACCTACGCCAGGGCCAGTGGCGAACTGGACCAGATACAGCATACCCGTAGTCCGCTGAACCGTTATCTGAGTGGTCAACCCAGTGCGCCGGGTGTGGCAACCGGCCGGGCGGTCGTAGCCTATCAGCTGGCAGATCTGGATGCGGTGCCGGATAGGAATACCGATGACCCCGCTGCCGAGATAAGCGCCTTTAAAGAGGCGGTTGCGCTCACCCAACAAGAGCTGAAAAGTCTTAAAGAGCGGCTCTCCGCAGAACTGCCAGTCGAGGAGCAGGCGCTCTTCGATGCGCTGTTGATGATGCTGGGTAGCGATACCCTGGTCAGTCAGACAGTGGAACGCATCGAGCAGGGTCAGTGGGCGCAGGGTGCCTTGCATCATACGATCGAAGCGCATGCGCGCGTCTTCGATAATATGGATGATGTCTATTTGCGTGAACGGGCATCGGATATCAGGGACCTGGGACGGCGCATCCTCATGCATCTGCAGCTGGACAAGCCCCGTGAGGTTATCTATCCCGAGAAGACCATACTGGTGGGCGAGGATATCAGTGCGGTGCAGCTGGCAGAGGTACCGGTAGAGAAACTGTCGGGTATCGTCTCCGCCATGGGGTCCAGCTCCTCTCATGTGGCCATACTTGCGCGGGCAATGGGTGTACCTGCCGTGATGGGTGTAACCGATCTGCCTGTCGGTCGGCTGGAAGACCTGGAAGTCATCATTGACGGCTATCGTGGGCGTGTCTATGTCTCCCCTGATCCGTCTGTCAGTGATGAATATGCACGCCTGGCCAAAGAAGAGTCAGAGATCGCCCATGACCTGGAGGCGATGAGAGGGCTTGATGCTGAGACAACGGATGGCACATCCATTCCGCTGTATCTGAATACGGGCCTTATCTCGGACGTCATGACTGTTGGCCTGGAAGAGTCACAGGGTGTCGGACTGCATCGAACAGAACTGCTCTACATCACCCGAGACCGTTTTCCCGGTGAAGATGTTCAGGTTGAAAGCTATCGGCAGTTATTGAGTTCTTTTTCTCCACGCCCGGTTATCCTGCGTACCCTTGATATAGGCGGTGATAAGCCGTTGCCTTACTTCCCCTTTGCGGAGTCCAATCCCTTTCTGGGCTGGCGTGGGGTGCGAATCTCACTGGATCATCCGGAGATCTTTCTGACCCAGATTCGCGCCATGATTCGCGCCAATATAGGGCTGAATAACCTGCAGATCATGTTACCGATGGTCAGTATGGTGTCCGAGGTTGACGAACTGCAGATGCTGATTCAGCGGGCCTACGATGAGCTGGTTGAAGAGGAGTATGTGGTTTCCATGCCCCCCGTGGGCGTTATGATCGAGGTGCCAGCGGCGGTCTATCAGATTGATGAGATTGCCCGGCGGGTCGATTTTGTCTCGGTGGGTACCAATGATCTGACACAGTATCTGTTGGCGGTGGATCGAAACAATCCCCGTGTGGCGGATATCTTTGATGATATGCATCCCGCCGTGCTACGTGCCATTACCCAGATTGTTGAGGGGGCGGCGCTCTATCGTCGGCCGGTCAGCGTCTGTGGTGAGCTGGCGGGTAATCCACTGGCCGCCATTTTACTGCTGGGCATGGGGGTCGATAGCCTCAGCATGAGTGCCGGTAGTCTGCTGAAGATCAAATGGGTGATCCGCAGTTTCAGTCGTTCGCGGGCAAAGAGTCTTCTACAGGCGGCACTGCGCATGACAGATGCCCGCCAAGTAAGAGAGTTGATGGAAAAGGCCCTGGATGAGATGGGCCTGGGCGGGTTGGTTCGCCCAGGCAAGTAGTCAATCCATTAACGGTACTGGCGCAAATACCACCACTCGAACAGCCGCTTGAGCCAATGGAAAACCCGCATCTGGGGTAGGGCGATATTATAGCGGGGTGTTCGGGCCACCAAACTGCCGCTCGTCTGGCTATCGACAATGCAGAACAGCTCCACCTTGAAGGTGTGGCTGGGTGCTTTTCCATTCAGTTCATCGATCAGATTTTTTGCGGCGGATTCAGCTTGCAGGTCCGCCATGTGGGCTTGTTTAGGCATCCAGTCAGGACCGGGATAGCTGCCTGAGTCGCCTGCAACATAAACCTGGGATAATCCCTCAACCCGGCACAAGGCATCGGCCTTGATCAGGCCACCCTCAGAACGGGGCAGATCGGTATTATCAAACCACTGGTTTCCGGTCATACCGGGCATGAACAGAATGAGATCGGCCTCGAATTCACCCCCCTCAGTGACCACCTTGTTCTCTGTGAACTGTTTCATCTTGTGACCCAGATGGGTCTCAATATCGCGCTTCTTCATCTCCCGGAGTAGCCCCTTAACCGCCTTGGGCCCCAATCGTTTGCCGGGTTCGGGGGCCGGGGTGAAGAAGATCAGCTTGAATTTGTCGCGTCGTCCTTCCCGTCGTAACTGCTGGTCGATACCGAATAGGAATTCAAACATCGGCCCTCCCCGCATGGCAGAAGGCTCTTTGGGGTTGCCTGAGAAACCGACGGCGATCGTGCCCTGACTCATCGCCTTGAGGCGGTCACGGATCTTTACAGCAGCCGGAATGCCCTCGCAAGGGGTGATAGCATGCTCAATACCTGGGAGCTTTTTGATAAATCGGCCACCGGAGCAGATGATGAGGCCGTCATTTTCAATCTCACCCTGGTCGGTTACCAGGACGCGCCCGTCCTGCTTTAATCCCGTCGCTGAAGCCTGTAAGAAGTTGACTTTCTGTCGTTGAAAAAACGGGGTCAGATTGATCTGTAACTCATCCGGATCACGTATGCCGGAGGGTATCCATATGGTGCCAGGGAGATAGTTGAACACCGGTGAGGGGGCCACCAGCGTGATCTCAAGCGCAGGATCAGCGGCACGCAGTTTCTGAACAGATGTCAGGGCTGCAAAGCCGGCACCGACGATGGTGACTTTTTTCATACCTTATACCTCGATACTATTGTTTTTTGCACAGCTGCTGCGGCTGCTTTTCGCCTAGTATATCGTTTTTTGTCCCTTCGTTTCCCTTTCGTCATCAGGGTTTGTGGCCTTGCGGCTTCGATCACGAATAAGATGGTTGATTTCATTCGCAACGACTCCATATAGTGAAGATTACTTTAAAGAGAATATTGGCTGGTCTAAAGGCCCCATCCCGCGATTCTCACAGACAGGGTTGTTTGTCTGACACCCAAAAAAAGATACCGAACAGGTTAACTCGATGAATGCACTTGCCATTTCTGATCTTCGAAAGGTCTACAAGAACGGATTTGAGGCCCTGAAGGGGATTGATATTACAGTCGGGGAGGGTGATTTTTTTGCTCTGCTGGGTCCTAATGGCGCGGGAAAATCGACCGCTATCGGTATTATCAGCTCGTTGGTGAATAAAACCTCGGGTCGTGTTGAAGTGTTTGGCCATGACCTGGATAAGGACCCGGAGTCGGTGAAATCCTGTATCGGGCTGGTTCCCCAGGAGTTTAATTTCAATATGTGGGAGCGCATCGGAGAGATTATCGTAAACCAGGCCGGTTTTTATGGTATTCCCCGAAAAGAGGCGTGGCGGCGCGCCGAGACGAGCCTGAAACAGCTGGATCTATGGGATAAACGTAACCAGATGTCCCGAACATTGTCCGGTGGTATGAAGCGGCGCTTGATGATAGCCCGTGCGTTAGTACACAGACCCAAACTATTGATACTGGATGAGCCAACTGCCGGTGTGGATATCGAGATTCGGCGTTCCATGTGGAAGTTCATGAGTGAACTCAATGCCCATGGCACCACCATTATCCTGACAACGCACTACCTGGAAGAGGCCGAGAGTCTGTGCCGTAATATCGCCATCATTAACCAGGGACGTATTGTAGAAAACACCCGCATGGATCGACTGCTGCATCAGCTGCACACGGAAACCTTTGTTCTGAATCTGCGTGATCCACTGGATGAGTTGCCTCTGCTTGATAGTTTCCAGTTGGTGCGTCTGGATGAGCAGCGGGTGGAAGTGGCTATCAGCAGTGATCAGAGTATTAATCAGTTATTTGAACAATTGACTGGCAAAGGTATTGGTATTACCTCTATGCGCAATAAGCAGAACCGGCTGGAACAGCTGTTTATTAATATGGTGGAAAATGCTCGTAATGGAGTGACCCAATGACCCGTTATAGCCGTTACTGGACTGCCTTTGTTACCATCTTTACTAAAGAGTTTCTGCGTTTTGCGCGGATTTGGTTGCAGACTATTTTGCCGCCGGCCATTACCACCACACTCTACTATATTATTTTTGGCAATCTGATTGGATCACGGATTGGTGAGATGGATGGCTTCAGCTACATCGACTTTATTGTACCCGGCCTGATCCTGATGGCAGTCATTACCAATTCATACTCCAATGTGGTTTCGTCATTTTTTAGCAGTAAATACCAACACCATGTTGAAGAGCTGATTATCTCTCCGGTACCCAACTGGATAATCCTGGCGGGCTATGTGTCGGGTGGTGTTTCACGTGGTGTGCTGGTTGGCGTGACCGTGACCGTGGTGTCGCTGTTTTTTACCGATATCCAAGTGCAGAGTTATGGTTGGACTTTGGCGGTCTTTGTGTTGACCTCCATCCTTTTCTCCCTTGCCGGTTTTATTAATGCCGTCTATGCCAACAGTTTTGATGACATTACCATTGTTCCCACCTTTATATTGACACCCCTGACCTATCTGGGTGGCGTGTTCTACTCGATTAATATGTTGCCCGAGTTTTGGCAACAGGTTTCACTGGCCAATCCCATTCTTTATATGGTCAACGCCTTTCGCTATGGATTGCTGGGCGTATCTGATATCTCAATGGGGGTGGCGCTGAGTATCGTCGTCCTGTTTATTCTGGTTTTGAGTGCGTTTAGTCTCTACTTGCTCAATCGGGGTATTGGTATCAAGAGTTGAGGTACTTTTTACTCAGTTTTTGCGATCGGGTTGGGCTGGAAACAGCAGGCTGAACTCGACCCCTTGGCCTGAATCCAGATTTCGCGCGCTTGCCTTGCCGCCATGAAATTCACAAATAAGTCGGACCAGATAGAGCCCTAAACCCAAGTGAGGCTCTCCCTGTTTGGCGTCACGGATAGAGACCATGGAAGCGAACAGTTCCTGTTCCATGCCAGGGGGAAGTGCAGGTCCTTGGTTGCAGATAGATAGCTTGATGGTGCCATTACCATGAGATGTCAGGATTAATTCAATAGACGATTCTGGTTGATGGAAATCAACGGCATTACTGATCAGCTTGTCCAGTGCCTGACTGATCAGATCAGGTGCCCCTTTGATAAACAGGGGTTTGGCAACGCCCTGGTAATCGAACCGGGCTTCTGGAAAGCCCTGGCGATACCCCTCGATTGCCATACCCAGCATGGCATTAATATCAAAGGCCACAATCTCGGTCTGCATCAACTGTTGTTCCAGGCGTGTCGCTTCGCGCATTCTATGCAGAATCAAGCCTAGACGCTCAATCCCCTCTTCGGCACGCAGCAAGTAGCGCGATTGAGTGTCAGGGTCCCGGGTGTCATTGAGGTTTTCCAGAGAGGATTTAACTATCGTCAAGGGTGTTCTGAACTCATGGGCCAGTCTTGAGGCCATCGCCTCCAGGTAGCGATTGTATTCAGAGAGGCGATTCAGGACGCTGGAAAAGCTGCGGCTGAGGTCGCCGATCTCATCCGTTGCCCGATCCGGTTTCAGCTCCGCCTGTATGCGACCATCAGCTGTCACAGCGGCTTCGATCTGCCGGCTCAGGCGTCGAATACGCCGGGTGAGCAGTGTGGCAAAGCCGAGTATGGCCATCCCGGTTAAAAGAAACAGCAGCAGGGTGATGCCGGTGATCTTCTCCAGTGCCTGATTTTGCAGGCTGAGGATTTTGTTAGTTGTCTGCTCAACCAGCACCGCGCCTGCGATCCCCTGCTTTGATTCAATCGGCCAGGCCGCAGAGAGTATGACAGCCTTGTTATCCGGTGTACTGCGACGACGTGTCTGTTGCCTGCCCGCTAAGGCCGACTCGATCTCCTCGCCACTGAGTCGGGTGCTCCGGCTGAATTCATCTTCAAAGTGTTCACTGGGCTGGTCCAGTATCAGTCGCATCAACAGTTGCATCAAAGAGGGCAAAGGCGTTTCACTGGCAACCAGGCTGATGTCGGTGGGTTGCAGCTGTCCCCGTTTGGCCAGTACCAGACGTTGGTTATTGACGACCCAGATGCGTGCGTTTTCATGCTGCAACCCGCCGATGAGCCGACCAATCTCAGGATCAGGCCTGATCAGACGCCCCAGTACCGGAGCGTTGATGTCAGGCAGGATAGAGCTGATGGTTCTTGTTTCAGGTTGTGAGGCGTCATCCAGGTCGGCGACGGTGATAGCCAGACGATCACCCACCAGATACTGGGGTATCCGCAACTCCAGGGTATATCCGTGTTCGGAGGTCTGCCACTCCCCCTGAATCCGGTCTTCGCGCCGAACCGGGTAAGGATCACCACGGCGAGTAGGCATCTGATGGGCGGTAACCCATCCAGGTGCCGGAGTAGCGAGGCGATAGTCAACCAGCTGGCCATTGCTCTGTTGAATGGTGAGCTGCACGTAATCGCCCTGATCCATCCGTGTGGCGGCCGGTGGCAGATGCAGCACCTGGTCATCCTTCACATGGATGAGTAGATAGAGATGACTGCCGTATTCACCAGATAGAACTTCGAACTGCCAGTTTTCCTGATTCGGGTAGCGTTCACTGTTATCCAGATAGGGGAGCCAGTCCTCCTTATAGCCATCCAGCTGTATCGGCTGATTGAGTCGATTGAGATAGATAAGGGGTTCGCTTGACGAGTCTGTGCTGTTTCGAAGGGGAGGGAGTAGGGCTGGAGCGTCATGCAGGATGGCAGCCACCGCCTGGGCCGTACTCAGCAACATGGTCTCCTGTGTCTGGCGGAGAAATCGCTCGGTCTCCTGGATATAGCGATACCCGGCCCAGGGTATGGCCAGCAGGGTGAGCGAAACCAGCAGAAGCTTAAACCGAATGCTCTGAACAAATCGCCGTTCCTGGCTCATGCCGGTGAGATATTCCAGCGATAGCCCAGGCCGTAGACCGTCTCAATGGCGTTGAAGCTTGCGTCGATCTCTTCAAACTTGCGCCGGATTCGTTTGATATGGGTGCTAATGCTGGTGGCATCTACCAGAATATTGGCGGCATCCATTAATTGATCCCGGCTACGAACATGACCAGGGTGGTTGCATAGGGCATGAACAAACCAGAATTCTGTCAGGGTGAGATCAACGGACAAGCCATTCCAGGTGACGAGGAAACGATCCTGGTCCAGGGTGAGGTGGCCCCGCTCGAGTATCCTGTCCTGCTGAACCGGTTGCTTCATCGCCTCCATGCGTCGAAACAGCGCGGCAACACGAGCGGCGAGATGGGTCAGGCTGATGTCTTTGGTTAGGTAATCATCAGCGCCCAGCCTTAAGCCGGAGACTGTATCCAGCTCATTATCCCGTGCAGTTAGGAAAATGATGGGAAGGGTGCCTGAAAGTGCACGCAGTTCTCGGCAGAGCTCAAAACCGCCTTCCATCTCATCATTCAACCCGATATCCAGGATGGCCAGGTCTGGCAGCTGGTTGCGAAAGGCGGTTATCGCCTCCTGTCGCCCGGCGTAGCCTTTTACCTGGTAGCCCTGGCGGCTCAGAAGGTCTGCATAGTTCTCACGGATAGCCGGTTCGTCTTCTACAATCGCAATCTGTTTTTTCATAGTGTTTGGATTAGCTGGTATCGGCTAACTCTACACTATATAGCATGGGCTAATAAAACAGTTGCTCACCGTTAGGTGGGGCTAACCACGGCACTCGATCACAGATTGTTGAAAGGCTATTGAAAACGTTGGTGGCCCTGCAGGGAGAAGGCCGGCATCGGCTGTTTTTTCTGCTGCAGAGTAAAGCTGAGTATAAACGTCACTATGTCAGACGGACTGTTAAGGTCCAGCACCGGGATATGACAAGGTGTGGTGGAGAGTCGCTGATCGGTTGCAATGGCGATGATATTGGAATCTTCAGGATAGAGCAGCTTTTTCCCTAACGAAGGTCGGTGTAGTTCAATCTTGGGGAAATGTTCACGCTTGTAGCCTTCAACCAGCACCAGATCCAGTGTGCGGGTGTCCAGGGACTTCAGCAGATCACTGAGTGCCGGCTCCGCCCGATCATCTTCCCGTTCAGTGATCAGGGCCATGCGATGACGGGATGCGACCAGCATC
>JAPHUG010000229.1 GCA_026197195.1 Sedimenticola sp. | reverse complement strand
CGGAGAGACAAACAATGGGAAAGATCATCGGAATCGATCTGGGCACAACCAACTCCTGCGTAGCAGTGATGGATGGTGATGGCGCCCGAGTCATCGAGAACAGCGAAGGCGATCGCACCACCCCCTCTATTGTCGCTTATAACAAAGAGGGTGAGGTGCTGGTTGGCCAGTCAGCAAAACGTCAGGCGGTCACCAATCCACAGAATACGCTGTTTGCCATCAAGCGTCTGATCGGTCGCCGATTTGAAGATGATGTCGTTCAGCGCGATATCGAAATGGTACCGTACAAGATTGTTAAGGCCGACAATGGTGATGCCTGGGTAGAAGCCAACGGCAAGAAGATGGCGGCCCCTGAGGTTTCTGCAAAGATTCTGCAGAAAATGAAGAAGACCGCTGAAGATTATCTGGGTGAGGAAGTGACGGAAGCGGTTGTCACCGTACCGGCCTACTTTAACGACTCCCAGCGTCAGGCCACCAAGGATGCCGGTCGTATCGCCGGTCTGGATGTCAAACGTATCATCAACGAACCAACCGCGGCAGCGCTTGCCTACGGTATGGATAAGAAGCGTGGTGATCAGAAACTGGCTGTTTTCGATCTGGGTGGTGGTACCTTCGATATCTCCATCATCGAGATTGCCGAGATTGATGGTGAACATCAGTTTGAAGTGCTCTCCACCAACGGTGATACCTTCCTAGGTGGTGAGGATTTCGATATGCGTATCATCGATTTCCTGGTTGAAGCGTTCAAGAAAGAGCAGGGCTTCGATCTGCGCAATGATCCACTGGCTCTGCAGCGACTGAAAGAGGGTGCTGAGAAGGCCAAGATCGAACTGTCCAATGGACAGCAGACCGATATCAACCTGCCTTACATCACGGCTGATGCATCAGGTCCCAAGCATCTGAACATCAAGCTGACCCGTTCCAAGCTGGAAGCACTGGTGGATGACCTGGTCACCCGTACCATTGCGCCTTGCCGCACGGCCTTGAATGACGCTGGTTTAACCGCTTCAGAGATTGATGAAGTGATCCTGGTCGGTGGCCAGACCCGTATGCCTAAAGTACAGGCGGTGGTTGAAGAGTTCTTCGGCAAGACCCCCCGTCGTGACGTCAATCCTGATGAGGCGGTAGCGATTGGTGCTGCGATCCAGGGTGGCGTACTGGGTGGTGAAGTTAAAGATGTATTGTTGTTGGATGTAACCCCTCTCTCGCTCGGTATCGAGACCATGGGTGGCGTTATGACCAAACTGATCGACAAGAACACCACTATCCCGACCAATGCCAGTCAGGTATTCTCCACCGCTGATGATAACCAGACTGCAGTTACCGTCCACGTCCTACAGGGCGAGCGCGAACAGGCGGGAGCGAATAAATCGCTGGGTCGTTTCGATCTGACCGATATCCCACCTGCACCACGGGGTATGCCACAGATTGAAGTCAGCTTTGACATCGATGCCAACGGTATCCTCAATGTGTCCGCCAAAGACAAGGCGACCAACAAGGAGCAGTCCATTGTCATTAAGGCCTCTTCCGGTCTGAGTGATGATGAAGTGGATCGGATGATCAAGGATGCCGAGGCGCACGCCGACGAAGACCGCAAGTTCAACGAACTGGTGCAGGCACGCAACCAGGCAGACAACATGATTCACGCCATTCGTAAATCAATGGATGAGCTGGGCGAAGATAAGTTGGAGCCTGGTGAGAAAGATGCCATCGAAGCGGCGATCAAAGAGCTGGAAGAGGCGGTTAAGGGTGATGACAAGGATGCCATTGAAGCCAAGACCAAGACCCTGACAGAAGCCTCTGCCAAGATGGCTGAACGCCTCTATGCTGACAAAGGTGGTGATGAGGCGGCCGCTGCTGCTGCTGCCGCAGGTGCGGCAGGCGCTGCCGGTGCCGGTGCAGCCAGTGGTCAGGACGATGATGTTGTTGATGCCGAATTTGAAGAGGTCAAAGAAGACAAATAACAGCATCTGAGTGACGGATTGATTCCGTCGTATATTTAACAGCTGAGACGCGTTGGCATGGGGTCATTAATGACATCCCGTGCCTTCGCGTTTTAGCGGTTTACCAAGTAGATTAACTATGTCGAAGCGTGATTTTTACGAAGTATTAGGTGTCAGCAAGAACGCCAGTGAAGCCGAAATCAAAAAGGCATACCGGCGATTGGCGATGAAGTATCACCCGGACCGGAATGCCGGTGAGCAGTCTGAAGAGACCGAAAAGAAGTTCAAAGAGGCCAAGCAGGCCTATGAAGTGCTTTCCGATGCTCAGAAGCGTGCAGCCTATGATCAGTTCGGACATGCCGGTGTGGATAATTCCATGGGTGGCGGTTATGGCGGACAGGGCCAGGGTGGCAATTTCAGCGACATCTTTGGCGACGTATTCGGCGATATATTTGGTGGTCGTGGCGGTGGTGGTTCGCGTGTCCATCGGGGTGCTGACCTTCGCTACAATCTGCAACTCTCCTTGGAAGATGCGGTTGCAGGTACCACGGTAAAGATCCGTGTGCCGACCATGGTCAAGTGTAATCCCTGCAGTGGGACGGGTGCCAAAAAGGGGACCAAGCCCAAGACCTGTACCACCTGTGCCGGACATGGTCAGGTGCGTATGCAGCAGGGTTTTTTCTCGGTTCAACAGACCTGTCCGACCTGTCGTGGCAAGGGCACTGAAATTGAATCACCTTGTCCCGCCTGTCATGGCGCAGGACGTATTCAGGAACACAAGACCCTATCCGTAAAAGTTCCGCCCGGTGTGGATACCGGTGATCGTATCCGTCTCTCAGGTGAAGGCGAGGCGGGAGAGAGCGGTGGTCCCGCAGGTGATCTCTATGTTCAGGTTTCAGTAAAACAGCACGATATTTTCAGTCGTGAAGACAATCATCTGTTCTGCGAGGTACCGATCAGCTTCGTCACTGCGGCATTGGGTGGTGAGCTGGAAGTGCCGACCCTGGGGGGCAAGGTTGTATTAAAGATTCCCGCAGGGACCCAGTCGGGAAAAATGTTCCGCATGCGGGGCAAGGGGGTCAAGCCGGTACGCGGTGGACCCGTGGGCGACCTGCTCTGTAAAGTGATGGTGGAGACACCGGTTAATCTGACAGAACAGCAGAAAGAGCTGCTAAGGCAGCTTGAAGAGAGTATGAAAGGGGCTGGTAGCAAGCACAGTCCTCACTCCACCGGTTGGTTGGATGGCGTGAAGAAATTCTTTGAAGGTATGGGCTTCTAAACCCTTGTCCGTTCGGTTGAGCGCAACTGAAAAACCTATCAGGTAGAAAACAATGATCAGAGTAGCTGTTGTAGGTGCCGCAGGCCGTATGGGTAAGTCACTCATTCAGGCCGTGACCGAGAATGATGGATTTATACTGGGCGCGGCCACGGAGCGTCCCGGCAGTTCACTGGTGGGTGCTGATGCCGGCGAGCTGGCGGGTGTGGGTCGTCTGGATGTCGCCATCAGCGATGACCTGAATGCGGTGGCCAATGATTTTGATGTGGTGATCGACTTCACTGCTCCTCAGGTTACCCTGAATCATCTGGCAGTCTGCAAGGCGCAGGGTAAACGCATTGTGATCGGGACCACCGGCTTCAGCGATGAACAGAAAGCGGAGCTTCAGGCCGCGTCTGAATCCATGGCTATTATCCTGGCGCCGAACATGAGTGTCGGGGTGAACCTCTGCTTCAAGTTACTGGATATGGCGGCCCGCGTTATGGGTGATGACGTCGATATCGAAGTGATTGAAGCGCATCACCGACATAAAGTGGATGCCCCTTCGGGTACGGCACTGCGTATGGGTGAGGTAGTGGCCGATGCCCTGGGACGTGATCTTAAAACCTGCGCCGTCTATGGTCGTGAAGGCATTACGGGTGAGCGTGACCGCAACACCATCGGGTTCGAAACGATTCGTGCGGGTGATGTGGTTGGTGATCATACAGTTCTGTTTGCCAGTATGGGTGAACGCGTTGAGATTACCCATAAAGCCTCCAGTCGTATGACCTTCGCCAATGGTGCAGTACGCGGTGCCGGTTGGCTCATGGCGCGTGAGAAAGGATTGTTTGATATGCAGGATGTGCTGGGTCTCCGATAACGGTTGATCCGACCTGTTTAATGAGAAGTACGGAGCCGATATGTACGAGTTTGGATTGACCCTGGATAAACCCTTTGAGCAGGCCATGGAGCGTGTTCGCCAAGTGCTGATGGATAACCAATTGGGTATCGTCAGTGAGGTCGATGTTCAGGCGACCCTGAAGAATAAAATAGGGAAGGATATACCGGCCTATCGAATCCTGGGCGCGTGCAACCCCGCTTTGGCGGACCGTGTGTTGGAGGCCGAGCCCAACGCTGGCACGCTGCTGCCCTGTAATCTGATTCTGCGGGCGGTATCGGAAAATCAGACCGTTGTCAGTTTTATGGATCCTGTTGCCGTATTAGGGCTCTCCGACTCAGCTGAAGTCAAAGCCGTGGCTGCGGAGGCCAAGGCCAAGCTGGAACAAGTGGTCGCTCAGCTGAAGGGCTGATGCCGATCTCATCCCCAAAAGCTCTCCTTTTTATTGCGTTAGGGCTGCTGCTCCCGCTGCTCGCGGGTTGCAGCGGTGATCAAGCTTCCCCCGAAGAGCAGATTCGAGTGATGCTCTCAGCGGGTGAACGGGCGGTTGAATCGCGCTCAGTTTCCGCCGTGCAGGCGCATATTTCTGAACAGTATCAAGATGAATCGGGAAATGATGGTCGCGCTCTAGCCCGTCTGCTCACGGGTTATTTCATTACCCATCAATCGATTCATTTGCTTATGCAGATAGGCCCAATAACCCTGATGGGAGCGGATCAGGCTGAAACGACGGTTTTTGTAGCGGTGGCGGGGCAGCCCCTTGAGGCGACAGCGGATCTGCTTTCACTACGAGCCGATCTCTTGCGTTTCGATCTTAAATTAGTGAATGAAGCCTCCCAGTGGCGGGTGCGTAGCGCCCGATGGCGCAGGGCCAACAGTCAGGACTTTCTTCGCTGACTGAGAGCTGTTGGCATGGTTGCTGCTTTTGACTGAAGACGAGTCCAATCGTTTTCGGAGCGAACCATGAATAGTGCGATGACCGGTGCAAGCCTAGGCCCTTCCTTGATCTCATCTTCTTCGGGAAAAGGGGCCTCGCTTTCATCAAATAGCTCTTCAAATGGACTCAAAGCAACTGATTTTAATGAATTATTCTCAGGTGCGCTCAGTTCTTCCGGGAATGCGCCCGGTCTCTCCTCATCGTTATCAGCCGAACAGATGGCGGCCCTGGAAGCGCTGCTGGCTAACGGCAATGACTTGCCGGTTTCGGCAGAATTTGCCGAGGCGGGCCTACTTGGAAACCCCGCCCTGCTTCAGCTTTTAACACAATTGACCGCAGAAAGTGAGGGTGCTGATTCTTTGCAGCTGATGAATGGTGCAGCGCAAACATCAGGTTCAAAACTGAACCTGGCAGACTTGCGAGCGATGCTGCAACAGCAGATGGGTGCTGGTAGCGGAGCGCCACTGTTGGCCGAACAGGGTGGCAAACCGATCAACTCCGCCTCGTTGCTGTTTACCAAAGGCGAGATACCACTTGAACTGCAGGCCCTGAAACCGGCCATGCTCTCTGCGGATATCACATCACTGGTTTCCCAGGGCAGTAACTCAGGAACAGCAACCCCATTCTCTTCACTACTGGGCGGACTGGAACAGCTTTCTGCCCAGCGCTCAGGTGCCATGACACCCGCACCTATTACCGTTCCAACTGGGGAGAAGGGCTGGGATAATGTACTCGGAAACCGCATCCTGTGGATGGTCGGTAAACAGATGCAGCAGGCCTCTTTACAGATTACTCCTCGTCATCTGGGACCCATTGATATCCAGGTTTCAGTTCAAAATGATCAGACCAGCGTCAGCTTTGTTGCGCAAAACGGTATCGCCAAGGAGGCACTGGAGGCGGCTATTCCCCGTTTGCGTGAGCTGTTTGCCGATAGTAACTTGCAGCTGGTCAATGTGGATGTTGGGCATCGCGAAACAGGCAGTGAAAAGAGTTCGGCCGAGCGTTTTGGTGAGTCTGGTTCAAATAGCGCCTCCGGGGAAGCCGGTGGGCTGGCCGGCTCAGAAGAGGAGGGCGGTGATGAGGTGCCTCGTCATGTCGAAACGGGTATCGGGCTTGTTGATGACTATGCCTGACGGATCCAGGGTCTGAGCTTTTTCGGTCGTTACTTCCGCTATCACAATGATGCCATTCACATCTTCAGAGGCGTTAATCTGTTCCAATAGCTTCTGGCTAATTCTGATCAAAAACAGCAGAATAGCATCCAATTAAAGGATATTGATCCTGTCAGGTCATTTGCAGGTACGTATCCCGATCATTCTTGTTATTATACCCCTTATAAACGAACCCGCTTGACGAAGAGATCGAAGGGAGAGACTAGACCGTGCGATTCCTGAAGCTGATATTCATTCTTTTGATTATGATGATTGGTGCTGCCTTTGCAGTGATGAATGCCGACACTGTTAAACTGAACTACTACTTTGGCACGCAGGATCTGCCACTTTCAGTGATACTGGTTGGTGCCATAGCACTCGGTGCTGTCCTGGGCGTACTGGCGACACTCATGGGATCTCTACGACTGAAAAGAGAGAATATGAGTCTAAAACATAAAGCCAAGATGGCCCGGCAGGAAGTTAATAATCTTCGCTCGATTCCCATTAAGGACAGTTGATGCCATGCCAAGGATAAGGACGTGCAGGTGCCGGGAAGTGACTTCCCCTCTCTTGGTAAAGGTGGCCTGCTGAACCATTATGATGGAACTGTTCTGGTTACTCTTGCCTGTTGCTGCCGCCTCTGGTTGGTGGGCTGCGAAACGCAGCACTTCCCGTCAGGAAGTGACGCTAACTGATCGATCTCCAGGCTATTTTAGTGGTCTCAATTATCTCCTGAATGAGCAGCCGGATAAGGCCATTGATGTCTTTATCAAGATGCTCGAAGTGGATAGCGATACAGTTGAAACCCATCTGGCTCTGGGTAACCTGTTCCGTCGTAGAGGTGAGGTGGACCGGGCAATCCGCATACACCAAAACCTGATCGCCAGACCTACACTGAACCGGGAGCAACGGGCTCAGGCGTTACTGGAACTGGGCCAGGATTACATGAAGGCCGGGCTGTTTGATCGGGCAGAGAGTCTGTTCTGCGAACTGGGTGAGATGAACATGTTCCAGTCGCAAGCACTGGAAAACCTGTTGACCATCTATCAGGAAGAGAAAGACTGGGAAAAATGTCTCAAGATTGCCAAGCGTCTCGGACAACTCACAGGACGTTCGTTAAGAAAAGAGTGTGCGCATTTCTATTGTGAACTGGCTGAAGAGGCGCAATTCAGAAAAGATCTCAACAAGGCTACGCAGTTACTTAAAAAGGCTCAGGTCTCAGATGAGGGATGTGTGCGGGCCACCATACAGCTGGGAGAGATTGACCTGTTAAATGGAAGTGAAAAGAGTGCCCTGCGTACCTTTCGGCAGGTTGAAAAACAGGACCCGGCTTTTCTCTCTGAAGTACTCCCTTCCATCATTGAATGTCATCAGAAACTGGATCAACGCAGTGAGCTGGTTAGCTATCTCCGTCAATTGTTCCAGAAGCATCACACGGTGAGCAGTGTATTGGCACTGACTGATTTTATCAGGGAGGATGAGGATGATAAGGCCGCTATCCAGTTTTTAGCCGATTTCCTGCATGATCATCCCAATCTCGAAGGCCTGGATCGAATGGTGAAGTTATCCCTTGAGAGTGGTGAGGGCGACGCCAGGGAGAGCCTTGATATCTTGCAGCAGATTTTACAGAAACTGCTTGAAAAACGACCTGCCTATCAATGCCTCAGTTGTGGTTTTAGCGCCAAAACGTTGCACTGGCAGTGTCCCAGTTGTAAGACCTGGGGTGGTATCAAACCCCTCCAGGAATTGGAAGAAACCTGAATATAGGCTAAACCGGAATAGCCCCATATTAAAGAGAACACGAGATAATGACCGTTGTATCGAAAGCACCCCGTATTATTGTGGCGTTGGATTATGCCTCTGCCGCTCCTGCACTTGACCTGGTATCCGGCCTGGACCCTAAGTTGTGTCGACTCAAGGTGGGTAAAGAGATGTTTACCCGTCTGGGCCCGGCGTTTGTAGAAAAACTGGTTTCCAAAGGATTCGATGTTTTCCTGGATCTGAAATTTCATGATATTCCCAACACCGTAGCGGCGGCCTGTGCAGCGGCGGCTGATCTGGGTGTCTGGATGGTCAATGTACATGCTTCGGGTGGCCGTAAAATGATGATGACAGCCAGAGAACGGCTTGAGTCGTTGTCTCATCGTCCACTTTTGATCGCGGTGACAATACTCACCAGTCTGGGCGAAAAAGATATCTCGGAGATCGGTTTCATGGGAGGCCCTGCCGATAATGTGATTCGTCTGGCTCGTCTGACCAATGAATCAGGACTCGATGGTATTGTCTGTTCGCCGCTGGAAGCGGCTGAAGTAAGACCGCTGGTGGGCAAGGACTTCCTACTGGTGACCCCCGGTGTCCGTCCTGCTTCGGCAGCACAGGATGATCAGAAACGAATTATGACGCCGCTTGATGCACTGAACAACGGTGCCGATCTACTGGTGATTGGTCGTCCGATCACTGCATCGGATGATCCACAGTTGAGCCTGAATCAGATTCAGCAGGAGATCGCTGGGTATCCGCTTGGCTGAGTAGGGGTAAACAGCATGGGCTCTCAGGATGAGCTTGCAGGTGGATTAGCATGTGTTTGGCATGCTAACCGTACCGGGTAAACAGATAACGCCTATGCTTCATCTCTATCACAGTAACCGACTGGAGCGGCTGGCCGATGAGCTGGCCGAAATCCTGACTATCCCACTGGCAGCCCCTCTGGCTGCCGAGACAGTGGTTGTGCAACACCAGGGAATGGGGCGCTGGTTGTCATTGGCCTTATCACAACGCCGCGGACTCTGTGCCAATACCGAGTTTTTGCTTCCCGCCGGTTTTATCTGGCAACTGCTTCGCCAGCTTCTGGATAATGTCCCAGAGAGTGACCGTTATCAGCCACTGTTGATGCAGTGGTGGCTTTTTGAGCGCCTTGCGAAGCCCCTCACCGATCGGTCATTTGAGCCGCTCAAAACCTACCTGCAGGCGGATGATGAGCTGATGCGTTTTCAGTTGGCGGGTGAGATTGCCAACTGTTTTGATCAGTATCTGGTCTATCGTCCCGACTGGATTAAAGCCTGGCAGGCAGGCAAGACGGCCGTCCCTGGTGATCGTTGGCAGTCGGTGCTCTGGCGGGAGCTGTGTAGTGCCAGAAAAAGCGGCCACTGGGTTGATCTTCTTGAACGCTTGAATGCGTCCAACCAGGCTGGTGCGTTGCATGCGGAGCGACTGCCGGAAAGGGTTTGTCTGTTTGCGCTTTCAGCGCTTTCACCGGGTTATCTGGATATCGTGAATACAGCTGCCCAGATGATGGATGTCCATCTCTTTGTCCTCAATCCGGCGGAAGGTCACTGGATGGATCTGGTGTCGGAGAAAGAGAAGAGCCAGCGGGAGATGGTCTCAGCGACTGATGCCCTCTATCTGGATCTGGGTAATCCTCTTCTGGCCTCTCTGGGTAAGCAGGGCCGGGATTTTTTCTCAGCACTGATTGCTTATGACCCCGGCGCTCATGAGCACTTTTTAGTACCAGAAAAAGAGACTGTTCTACATCAGCTACAGCGTGATGTGCTGTATATCGAGGATACAGAAAGTGCGGAAGTGCTCTTGCTCGATGCCGCTGATCGTTCCATTGAGTTCCATGCCTGCCATAGTCCAATGCGGGAACTGGAAGTTCTTCATGACCAGTTGTTGGATCGTTTTAGTAAGGAGCCTGACCTCGAGCCCAGTGATATCCTGGTAATGACCCCGGATATGGATACCTATGCACCCTACATTGAGGCGGTCTTCACGCCTTCAGTCGCTACCACCACGATTCCTTTCACGCTGTCGGATCGAAGTCAGCTCAGTGAATCCCCGACAGTATCCCTGTTTCTCCAACTCCTCACGCAAGCCGGTGGGCGCTATCCCGTTGATCAGATTCTTTCTCTATTAGAACAGCCGGTTTTGCACCGGCGCTTCGGGATTGAAGCCAGTGATCTGCCCCAGATTCATCGCTGGGTAAGGTTAGTGGGGATCCGCTGGAGTAAGGATGGCTCAGACCGTGCGACATTAGGCCTGCCGGTCACCGGGCAAAACAGCTGGCAGTCAGGTCTAGATCGACTGCTCTTGGGTTATGCCTTTCCGGGGGAGGGCGATGAGCTGTTCAAGGGGCGATTGCCCTGTGCTGAGGTCGAGGGATCAGAAGCCCACCTGCTGGGACTACTGATCGGTTTTCTCACGGCGCTTTTTGAGGTGGAGCAGTGCCTACTGAGGCCGCACACACTCCCAGAGTGGAAAGCGTCCCTCAATGAACTCCTGGATCGTTTTCTGGCACCGGATGAGACGACGCTCGATCAGGTGCAGGCGCTGCGCAATGCCATTGCCCGCCTGGTTTTGACCGCAGAACAGGCCGATTTTACTGGCGTAGTATCTCGCGAATTGGTTATCAGCCAACTTCGTCAACAACTCTCATTGCCGGTAGCCGGACGCTTCCTGGGTGGAGGGGTCACTTTCTGTGCCTTGACGCCTCTGCGTGCCTTGCCCTTTAAGGTCATCTGTATGATCGGTATGAATGATGGCGTATACCCTCGTGACAAACCGCCTGTTGGGTTTGATTTGATGACAGGTAATCATCGCCTGGGTGATCGTTCAAGACGGGCTGATGATCGTTATCTGTTTCTTGAGACGCTACTTTCAGCGCGATCCCAGCTCTATATCAGCTATACAGGGCGGGATGTTCGCGATAACAGTCGGCTACCACCCTCTGTTTTAGTCAGTGAGCTGATGGATTATCTTGATAGCCGCTTTAAGTCTGGAAAGGGACAGAAGGTGTCTGCTTTAAGGACAACCGAACACCCATTGCAGGCCTATAATGAGCGCTATTTCAGACCAGGCAGTGGGCTGTTCAGTTACTCCCGTTCTAACTGCGAAGGGGCCCTGGCTTTACAAAAAGCGGCTCAATCGGAAGTTCGTCCGTTTATCAGTGAGTCCCTTTCTGAACCGGACCCATCCTGGCGTCAGGTTGAGCTCAATCAGCTGATTAGCTTCTATCTCAATCCGGTGCGGTATCTGCTCAATAGGCGGCTGGGCATTACCCTGGCGGCTGAAGATGAACTGCCGGACAGCCGTGATCCGTTCGAGTTGGATTATTTTTCCCGTTCGGCGCTGTTTGAACGGTTGGTGGCCGCTGAAGCACAGGGGCGTGATAGAAGTGAGATTCTAGCGGTTGAACGTGCACGGGGTGAACTGCCCCATGGGGTGACAGGCGACATCAGATTTCAGGAGTTGATTGAGACGGCCGTTCAATTCAATGCGCGCCTAACGCCGCTGCGACAGGATGCCGTGATTGAGTCGGTGACGGTTAATCATGTCGCGGGTGATTTGTACTTGTCAGGGCAGCTGGAGAACGTCCAGTCAAACGGTCTGTTGGGCTACTCCTATCATAAACTGCCAGATACCCGCCTGCTGGGTCTCTGGATTCGACATCTGGTGTTGAACGTCTCCGCGCCACTGACTGTCACCCCTATGACCCGATGGCTAAGTCAGGAAGGGTTGTTGACCTTTCAGCCAGTTGAACATGCCGAAACAGAATTGAATAAGCTGCTGACGTTCTACTGGCAGGGGCTTCAGGAGCCCTTACCGCTGTTTCCGAAAAGTGCCCGGATCTATGTGACATCGTTACAACAGGGTAAACCGAAGGAGTATTGCCTGGGAAAAGCGCAGAGCTGCTGGCTGGGTGGCTTTTCCAGTTATGCTGAGTATGACAACGCCTATTATCGGTTAGCCTTTCCAGATGCTGATGTCCTGGATGCGGCCTTTGAAAAGGTGAGCGAAGCCGTGTTTGGCCCCTTGCTGGCAGCCTTGGAGGTGAGTTGAAATGCAACGGCTGTCACTTCTCGAGACTCCGTTAACGGGCATGAACCTTATAGAGGCGAGTGCGGGTACCGGCAAGACCTATACCATTGCCGGGCTCTATATTCGGCTGATTGTTGAGCAGGGTTTGACCGTTGATCAGATTCTCGTGGTCACCTATACCAAGGCTGCCACGGCTGAATTAAAGGAGCGCCTTCGTTCACGCCTGGTCGAGATGAAACAGGCTTTCGCACAGCAACGTGATGATCAGCTCTGCAATGCCCTGTTAGTTGATCACCCCGATCAAGTGCTTCGCTTGAAGCGATTACAACTGGCTATTCTCAGTTTTGATCAGGCCGCCGTCTTTACCATCCACGGTTTCTGCCAGCGTGTGCTTGCCCAGAGTGCCTTTGAAAGCGGCATGCCGTTTCAGACGGAATTGCTACTGGATGAGCGTCAATTGATTCAGGAGATTGTTGATGATTTCTGGCGTTCACAGATTCAGGATATACCGCCGGGTCTACAGCGCTATCTCCTTGATCGTGGCTTTTCGCCGGACCAGCTGGCCCGGTTGGTAAAAGGACATCTCCATAAGCCCTATAGAGTGGTTCGTGGTGCATCGAGGCCGACTGAGCTGAGCCGGTATGAATCCGTATACAAGGATCTGTTTTATCAACTGCGTCAAACCTGGCTGGATTCCGCTACAGAAGTGATCCATCTACTCAAGACATCAGAAGGGTTGAATCGATCGAAATACCGGGTGGCTTCGATTGTGCAATGGGCCGTTGACATGGATGGCTATCTGCAACCCACCCCTGGGCCCCGCTTCAAAGCGTTGGAGAAGTTTTCGGCCTCAATGTTGGCTGAATCGCTGAAAAAGGGCGGTGAGGCACCTCTTCACCCGTTTTTTAATCAGTGTGATGAGTTGATCGCGCTACTGGATACCCTGGAGACGGCCTATGAACAAGCCCGGGTTTCCCTGCTGGAAGCGTTGCTCAGCT
>JAPHUG010000276.1 GCA_026197195.1 Sedimenticola sp. | reverse complement strand
GACCACTTACCCCCTCTCAATATCTGCCTCCAGGTAAAAATAGACGAGGAGGAGAGTAAGGCAGGCTTTGCCCCCGATGAGATCAATGGGGTGATCGAGACGATTGCACAGTATCCACGACTGACCCTACGCGGATTCATGACACTGCCTGCACCGAGCGAGGGGCTGGATAGTCAACGCCAGCCATTTCGTAAGTTACGCCTATTACGCGACCGGCTGGCTACCCCTCAGTTACCGCTGGAAACGCTCTCCATGGGCATGAGTGATGACCTTGAAGCCGCCATTGCCGAAGGGGCAACCATTGTCAGGATCGGCACCGCCATTTTTGGCCCAAGAAACTATCCCGCCTAACCAAGGCGACAGGGATATATCAGCGCATACGAATGCGATAGGATAGATACAGCGCCATTCGGCATTTAACTGGACCCATTACAAAATAGAGACTATGAACAGCAAGACAATCGCCTTTATCGGCAGTGGAAACATGGCGACCAGCCTGATTGGCGGCTTGGTCGCGGATGGCTATAACCCCAAGCAGATCATTGCCAGCGATCCCGACAGTGAAAAACTGGCCGACCTGTCCGCCCGTTTTGGCATTCAGTCTGCCGAGGATAATACTGCCGCAGTCAACCAGGCTGATGTGGTGGTTTTGGCCGTCAAACCGCAGGTACTGGAAACAATCTGCCTCGACCTGGCCCCGTCAGTACAGGAAAAACAGCCCTTGATCGTCTCAATTGCTGCCGGTATTCGTGAGGCCGACCTGCAGCATTGGCTAGGGGGCGAAGTTGCCCTGGTCCGCAGCATGCCCAACACCCCAGCCATGCTGCAGGCAGGCGCAACCGTTTTACACGCAGGCAAAGGGGTTTCTGCCGATCAGCGGGACCTGGCTGAATCGATCCTCCGTGCGGTCGGCCTGACCCGGTGGGTAGATGACGAGCAGCTCATGGATATCGCCACGGCCCTCTCCGGTAGTGGCCCGGCCTACTTCTTTCTGGTGATGGAGGCCATGGAAGCCGCGGCCATTGAACATGGACTCACCGAAGATACTGCACGCCTGCTAACCATACAGACGGCCCTGGGTGCCGCCCGCATGGCAATAGAGAGCAGTGACGGACCCGCCACCTTGCGGCAGAAGGTCACTTCACCCGGCGGCACAACAGAGCGGGCACTGGAGATTCTGGAGCAGGGCAACCTGAGAAATCTGTTTGCAGAAGCACTGGGTGGGGCCAAGAAACGTTCCGAAGAGTTGTCAGAAATGCTGGGTAATCACTGATGGGGAGTAACTACCTAACCGATCCAGTGGCGTTCCTGATCCAGGTCATTTTTGATCTCTATATCATGGTGGTCATGCTGCGTTTCATCCTGCAGCTGGTGCATGCGGACTTCTACAACCCCATCTCCCAGTTTGCGGTAAAGGTGACCACACCGGCACTGCGCCCATTCAGGCGCTTCATACCCGGTATTGGCGGCATAGATATCGCTTCGATCGTGCTGATGCTGGTGCTTAAGACCCTTGAATTGTCTTTGATTATGCTGGTTTCGGGTAAAGGCGCCCAACCCCTGGCAGCGCTGGCCTATGCCGTCCCGGATCTACTGGAACTGGCGATCAACTTCTTCCTGTTTGCGATTCTGATTCAGGTCATACTCAGTTGGGTCAATCCTGGCCACTACAATCCAGCCACGGCACTCCTGCACAGCATTACCCAGCCCATCCTGAAGCCTGCACAACGGCTTATCCCACCGATCAGCGGACTTGACCTCTCTCCCATGCTGGTTCTGGTCGGCCTGCAACTGCTAAAGATGCTCCTGCTGCCGCCACTTCAGTTACTGGTCTCCAGACTATTCCTCTGAGTTGAATCCGCCCGGTGGGTAATACCTGGTATCAATGGGAGGGGAAGAGCCTGATTCTCAACCTCAGGGTTCAACCAAACGCAGGCAGGGATGCGTTTGTTGGACCCTATGGGGAGCAGTACAAGATTCGCATCACAGCACCCCCGGTGGAGGGAAAGGCCAATAAACACCTGGTTCGCCTGCTCGCCAAGGCCTTTGGTGTAACCCGCAATCAGGTGACCCTCATCCACGGTGAAACCAGCAAAAACAAGGGGTTTCGGATCGATAATCCTGAGAAATACCCAATCCCCCTCACAAAACCCACAAAAAAGTGAATATTTTTCTCAATAATTCAACGTAGTAGCCAATATAGTACCTATACTTTCTCGAATATTGAGATAACCCTGTAGTAAGATCG